>JAYWAX010000632.1:0-3132 GCA_043782125.1 Acetobacteraceae bacterium
GGCACGACCAGATGAAAGTCCAGAAAGATCAGCCGTCCGGCGAAGCGGGCGCGCAGGTCGTGGGCCTCGATCGTACCCGCGCTGTTCGCCGCGATCGTCGCTTCGATGCGCCGGATGATCGCGGTATCCCGCGCCATGTCCATCAACCCGCCCAGGGAACGCCGGATCAGCGTCGCACCAGCCCAGAGCACGTAGACGCCCGCGCCCGCCGCCAGCAGCGGGTCGAGGCTTCGCAGGCCGGTGATCGCCGCGATGCCAAAGCCAACGGCGATCGCGCCGGATGTCACGACATCGGACACAAGGTGCCACCCGTCGCCTTCCAGCACCGGGGAGCGCAGGCGTTTGCCCGCCCGCAGAAGCATCCAGGCCCAAAACCCGTTCGCCAACGTGGCTGCGGCGTTCAACGCGAGTCCGGCGATTGGCAGCGCGAAGTCCCGCGGCGCGTTCCAGCCGCGCCAGGCTTCTTGGAAGATCGCCAGAGCGGCGATGACAATCATGACTCCTTCGATCACGGCGGCGAAGAATTCCGCCTTGTCGTGGCCGTACGGGTGATTCGCGTCGGCGGGCCGTTCTGCGAACCGCAACGCCAGCAGCGCGACCACGCTGGCGGCGACGTTCACGATGCTTTCCAGCGCGTCGGAATACAGCGCCGCGCTGCCGGTCAGCCACCAGGCCGCGGTTTTCAGCGCCAGAACCGCCATCCCGATCAGGATACTCCCCAGGGCGTATGTCTGGGCTGAGGTCATGCAGACCGGGCCGGCATTGCCGTCATCTTCAAACCTTCCGGGCCAGCCGTGCGCGCGCCGAACCTGACGGTGCGCGGACCCATTCCTTAACACGCGCCCCGGAGTCAGGGGAAAATTCTTCCCGGGTCCGGTACGCAGTCCCGCGGGCTGTCGCCGCATGACCGGATGCGTGGTTGGGCACCGAACGGCGAGGCCGCGTGGACCATTCAAAACCCGGCGGGACGCGCGTTGTCACAAAAACCGCCGCCCCGATTCCGCGAACTGCGGGGTTCGCGCTGCCGGCGTTCAGGGACCTCGGGGCGCCCGCCGCTTGCGCGCGATGGCTTGCCTGAAAGCAGCGATGAGTATTTTTACGATAAGGATCCCGAGGACCAGTACTTATACTCATCTTCCTTGTATAATGCGCCGTAGCCACCACGTTTCACTTCATCGGTCTTACTGTCCGGGATCGCGCCGTTGTTGCGACCCCGGACAAACGGACAGGCACACAAAAGGAGAAGGCCATGAACACGACCTCGAAGCTCGCGCTGATTGGAACCATCGCATTGCTGGCCGCCTGCGGCCGCAGCGAGCCGGGCCGCGTGCAGGGCGGTGCCGCCGCGGGGGCCGCCACGGGCGCGACCGTCGGTTTGGTGGGCGGACCGGTTGGCGTCGTTGCAGGCGCGGTGATTGGCGGCGGCGCGGGCGCGATCACCGGCGCCAGCACGCGGGCGTCGGACGTAAACCTTGGGAAGCCGTTGTGGGAACGGAAATAAGTGACGGCAGGCGCGCGCATCCCGGCCTTGGCGACAGCGCCGGGCTTGGAGGCAGCGCCGGACTTGGAGACAGCGCCGATCTTGGAGACGGCCCCGAACTTGGAGATAGTCAATGACAGACGTGGAAGACCAGGAAACCAGTGCCGCGAAACTCGCCAAGCCGCATGCGTTTTTCGCCGAACCGCACGACGTGTTGATCGATCCGGCTCTGTCGAAAGAACAGAAGACCGAAATTCTGGCAACACTGGAACAAGACGCGCGTCAGTTGGTGGCGGCGTCCGACGAGGGCATGACCGGCGGCGAACTGGGTAAGCTGCACGACGTTCTGGTGGCCACGAACACACTGGCTTTGCCGCCGGTCGCGCATGCCTACGATCTGGTGCTGAACGATCTGCGCTCCCGCTTGAAGGCCGAGGCATCGGGCGACGCGCGCACCGTGATCCAACTTGCGTTGACAGCGGTCGAGGCCGCGACGGCGTCGCTGGCATCCCACACCGCCACCGCCTCGGCGGACGCGATCCGAACAGCGTCTGCGAAAGCCAGCTTCGATGCGGGGATCGCCGATGAGATTGCGCGCGAAAAGCTGGATCCGTGATCGCGCGATTCACACCGCAGCGCATGGCCCAGGCGAGGTTCGCGGTCAGGTCACGAAGAAATAACCGCCCCTCCCGCCTTATCGGGCTTACGCATGACCCATCGTCCAGCCCGCCGGTAGAATTGCCCGGCTGCTTCCGTCCCCGGAATCGCGATCGCGATACGGGGGACGATGCCTGGCCGGAGCCATGGGCAAACGATGAAAACCGGCGCGCGTGCGCCTTTCCGTATCTTACCAGTTATAAACCTGTTTCACCGTTTCGCCCATCAACTTCGCTTTATCGCTTTCGGAAAACCGCGCCGTCGTCCGGAATGGCGCCACCCCTTGTTCGTATGTCAGCATCCCGATCGTTCGCGTCCAATCCGTCCCCCACATGCAACGATCCAGCCCGAACGCGTCCACGATCCGCAGCACTGGCGCCCAGATATCGTCGTACGGGAAGGGCTGGTGCGACATCGTGCAGGCGCCGCTGACCTTAACCCGGACATTCGGATACGCCGCCAACGCGAGCAGTTTTGGTAGTTCGCCCCAGACATCGGCCGGCACCGGCGGTTTGGCGGGTTGCAGCAAGCCCAGATGATCGACAACGATGACGGTGTCCGGAAAGCGCTTCACGAATTCGGTGCCCAGATCCAGCTTACCCCAGCACAGGAAATTCACCGGCAACCCATGCTTGCCCGCCGCCGCGAAGGCCCGGTTCAGTCTAGGATCCGTGGGATCGCTCAACAGCTCGTCGCGCAGCATGATCCGCACGCCCGCCGCGCCCTTGGTTCCAGCCCATGCGCCGACGCTGTTGTCGATGTCGGGGTCGGTCACATCGATCGGCTTCACCACCCGGAACCGCTCAGGATACGTCGCGAACACTTCCAGCGCATAGCTGGGATCGTGGCGGTAGAGGTTGAACGTCGATACGATGATCGCCCCGTCCACCCCGACCGCGTCCATGGCGGCGGTCATCTCCGCGCCATTGGCGGATTGCGGCCCGTGCAGCTTGCCCACCCAGGGGCGGCCCGGGTGGTTATGTTCGTAGGCATGG
>JAYWAX010000633.1:0-3130 GCA_043782125.1 Acetobacteraceae bacterium
TGCCAGTCCAGCACCGCAAATCGTGGATGGTCCGCCTTCGCGGACCATGACGGGATCGTTTGGACCGTTCGACTCGTTAATCTTTGGGCGTCGCCTTAGTGCGCCTCCACCAGGTCCAATCTCCGTTCGATCCGATCCAGCCGAAGTTCGATCCGATCGAGCCGCACCGATTGGCCGGCGAAATCGCCGTGCAGGGACGCGGTATCGCCTCGCAGGGACGCGACCTGCCCTTCAAGCGACGTGACCCGGCGGGACAGGTCCATCATCGCATCCGCCAGCCGGTCCATTTTGGCGTCGATGCGGCGCAGGTATACAAGGACAAGGTTCTCTGGCTGCTCGCTCACCGCCTGCGCTCCAAAAGACGTGTGGGCAGATATAATCTACCGCCCCCATTCCCCCCAAGCGAAATCCGCCCTACCGTTCAGGCATGTGCGGACGCTATGCGGCCACTCTTCCCGCCGCCTCCATCGCGGCCCTGTTTCAGATTAGAGGCCCCCTCCCCGATTGGGCCGGCACCTGGAACATGGCGCCCGCCAAAAGCGCGCCTGTCATCCGCCGCCACCCGGAAACCGGCGAACGCCATCTTGGGCTGCTGCGCTGGGGTCTGGTGCCGTACTGGGCCAAGGACCTGAAGGCGACGGCGCACCCGATCAACGCCCGCGGCGAGACCGTCGCCCGCGCCCCGATGTTCCGCGACGCCTTTGCCCGCCGACGCTGCCTGATCCCCGCCGACGCTTTTTACGAATGGCAAACCGTCGCGACCGGCAACTCCCCCCCGGCCATCAAACGCCCCTGGGCCATCGCCCGCGCCGACGGGGCGCCCTTGGTCTTCGGCGGCCTGTGGGAGGGCTGGCGAGGCCCAGGGGACGCGGTCATTCGCAGTTTCTCGATTGTGACCACCGCCGCGAACCAGGCCCTGCGTCACCTGCACGAACGCATGCCCGTGGTTGTCGAGGAACCGGACTGGCCCCTCTGGCTTGGCGAGTCCCCCGGCGATCCTGTCGATCTTATCCGTCCATCGGCGGCTGGTTTCCGGATTTGGCGAGTCGGCACCGCGGTCAACGCTGTTCGAAACGACTCGGCCGGGCTGCTGGATCCTGTTTGATGCGGCCGGCCCGGACAGAGTTTCTGGAACTGCAAAGCGACCGGGGTCTGGAACCGAAACGCGAGCGGCACAGGTATACGGCCGGGGATTTCCCGTTGACCCGGACGGTGCCTTCCCGCATCCCTGATCCGTGTGTGCAAGGCGAGTCGCGATGACGGACAGAATTCTGGGGGTGTTGGGCGGGATGGGCCCGCTGGCCAGCGCGCAGTTCATGCTGCGCCTGACCCTGCTGACGCAAGCCGCGAAAGACCAGGACCACATCCCCGCTGTGTTGTGGTCCGACCCGCGTATCCCCGACCGTGGCGACGCCCTGCGGCCCGGCGGCACCGATCCAATGCCCTGGCTGCTGCGGGGGATCGAGGGCCTGAAAGCCGCCGGTTGCGGCGCCATCGTCATCCCCTGCAACACCGCGCATATCTGGTACGACCGGATGGCTGCCGCCGCAGGCATCCCCATGCCGCATATCGTGGACGCCGCCGCCGCCGACCTCGCCCGGATCAAAATCCGTCCGGGCACGATCGGCCTTATGGGCACCGCCACCACGTTGCGCACCAAACTGTATCAGCAGCGCCTGGCCCGTCTCGGCTGGGAGTGCATCGAACCCACCGAGGCCCAGATGGCGCGGCGGGTGACGCCCGCGATTGCACTGGTGAAAGCCAATCAGGTGGCGGATGCCTACGAACCGCTGGCGGAGGTGGTCAACGACCTGGCCGCACGCGGCGCGCAGGCAGTGGTACTGGGCTGCACGGAAATCCCGCTGGGGATCCAGGCGGGGCCGGTAGACCGGCTGAAGGCGCCCGTCATCGACACGATCGACGCGCTCGCCCGCGCCGCGATTGGGTGGGCGCGCGGGTAAACTCGGGCGTCCTGCGGCGTCGATCGGAAGGAGCGTCGATCGGAAGTCGGGCGTGGATCAAAAGTCGGGCAAACCCTGCGCGGCGCGCGCGAGGCCCGGGGGCCCGTCCGCGATCGCCTTTGCGCGACAGGGCGCGAACAGCGGCGATCTCAGGTCCCAAAGGACCCGCAAGGCGACGATCCGCGGATATTCCCGCCCGCTGTCCCAGGCCAGACGCGCCATGGTTTCGGTATGTGGCGCGCCTCGGCGGGCAAGCGCCAGCAGCGCGCGCCGCGCGACATATTCATCGGCATCGCTGCAATACGCGACGAGCCGGGCTTCAATGTCTTCCCGCGGTCCCGCCGCATCCCCGAGCGCGTCGGCCAACTGCCAGCGCGCCTCCGGCTCGGGCAAATACAGGCCCGGCGCGGCCAGGGCGAGCAACCGCGCGGGCTGTTCCGCGAGCATTTGCCTGATCGTTTCCGTCTCATTGTCGCGCGCGAGCAAATACAGCATGTCGGCGCAGTCGTCCGGGTTCCAGGCGCCGGGATCGCCGGCCTCCAGAAACGTCTCGCACGCAGCCCAGACCGCGTCCCAATCCTGGTAGTCGCATTCCCACTCGGCGGATCGCGCGGCGGCGGGAACGGCGTCAGCCCAGATGCGGAAGGCGATCGCCGCGCGACGCAATGCGAGGCGCGCGGGCTCGATCA
This sequence comes from Acetobacteraceae bacterium, assembly GCA_043782125.1. GTDB lineage: Bacteria > Pseudomonadota > Alphaproteobacteria > Acetobacterales > Acetobacteraceae > Rhodopila. The sequence continues at coordinate 2,651 of JAYWAX010000633.1, forward strand.
TGGTTCGCGATCCGGCGCAATCGCGGGCGGCACGGGGTCTATGAGCCGCGTCCAGAATCGGGCAGCCCCGATTCAGTCAACAACGCCGCCCGGACCGACTCCCAGCCATCCCGGTCCGGCGCGCAGATCAGCCCGCTGTAAATGTCGGTGGGATCGTAAGGTTTGCCGTCGAAACTGGCGGAATAGCCACCGGCCTCGCGATGTAGCAGCCAGCCCGGCGCGTGATCCCAGGGATACAGCCGGTAGTAAAACGCGAAATGCCCGTGCCCGCCCGCCATCATCCGGTAAATATGCGCCGAGCACCGGTAATCCCAGCACGCCGCCAGCCTGGGCAGCCGCGCGCAAACCTCTGCCTGACGGTCCGGGGGCAGGAAGCGCCAGGACACATTGCCGCACATGTCCGCCATCGGCACGGGCGCGGCGACACGCAAATCCCGCCGCCGCCCGTCCGGCGTCTCGATCCAGGCGCCCTCCCCGCGC
>JAYWAX010000634.1:0-8638 GCA_043782125.1 Acetobacteraceae bacterium
ATTGCTGATGGTCGCCGGTTTCGACCGGTATTTTCAGATCGCGCCGTGTTTCCGCGACGAGGCGTCGCGCGCCGATCGTTCGCCGGGCGAGTTCTATCAGCTCGACTTCGAAATGAGCTATGTCACGCAGGAAGATGTGTTCGAGACCATCGAGCCGGTTATGGCGGGCGTGTTCGAGGAATTTTGCGAGGGCCGCGCGGTGACGCCGGCGCCGTTCCCGCAAATTCCGTACGATACGGCGATGCGGGAGTTCGGGTCCGATAAGCCGGATTTGCGCAATCCGCTGCGCATCACCGATGTCACGGCGCAATACGCGGGTTCGGGGTTTGGACTGTTCGCGCGGATCGCGGCGTCGGGCGGGATCGTCCGGGCGATTCCGGCGCCGGGCGCGGGGGGCAACCCGCGCAGCTTCTTCGACAAGCTGAATGAATGGGCGCGCGCGGAAGGTCAGGGCGGCCTGGGTTACATCGTGTTCGACGCCGAGGGGCCGAAGGGTCCGATCGCGCGCAATCTGGAGGCAGATCGCGCCGAGGCCATTCGCGCGGCCTGCGGTCTGAAACCCGGCGACGCGGTGTTTTTCGTCGGCGGCAAAAAAGACGTAGCGGAGAAATTCGCCGGGGTTGTGCGCACCCGGATCGCCGACGAGCTCGATCTGTCCGAAAAGAACGCGTTCCGGTTTTGCTGGATCACAGACTTCCCGATGTACGAGATGAACGAGGACACCAAACAGATCGACTTCAGCCATAATCCTTTCAGCATGCCGCAAGGCGGTTTGGAGGCGTTGAACACCCAGGACCCGCTGACGATCAAAGCTTACCAGTACGATATCGTTTGCAACGGGATCGAGTTGTCCTCCGGCGCCATTCGTAACCATCGCCCGGATATCATGCTCAAGGCCTTCGCGATCGCGGGATATACGGCCGAGGATGTGGAAGCGCGGTTCGGCGGCATGTTGAATGCGTTCCGTTACGGCGCGCCGCCGCATGGCGGTTCGGCGCCGGGCATCGACCGCATGGTGATGTTGCTGGCCGACGAGCCGAATATTCGGGAGGTCATTCTGTTCCCGCTGAACCAGCAGGGCGAGGATCTGTTAATGGGCGCGCCCGCCGAAGTGCCGCCCGCGCGGTTGAAGGAATTGTCGTTGAAGATCGATTTGGCCCCCAAACCGGTGCGGTAAGACTGACTGTCCGAACGGCTGACTTTCGGCCAGGCCTTTCGCCCACGTCATGGCACGCCCGCGCGCGGGTCAAGGGTGGTGGTGCTCGATCGCGGGAGTGGGCTCGATCGGCCGCGGCAAGTGCCTCTGGTCCAATCGCCGTGCCGCGTCCGATGGCCCGGTCGAGCCGTGCCACGACGAGGGGAGGCCCCGCCACGAGTCCATCGTTCCGCCAGCGGGTATCAGGCCTGGCCGTCAATCCGCGCCAGCAGGTCCGCCGCGGCGCGTTGGGACGGCCGGTGGCGCCCTTCCACGAACCATTCGTAAACCGGCGCCAGGACCGCGCGCGCTTCCTGACCCCGGCCGCGCGCCGCCAGGAACGCGGCATAACCGGTCGCCGCGCGGAGTTCTTGTGTGCGCGCCGGCATGTGCCGCGCCGCGCCGAGAGCGCGCAGGAAGTCCTGCTCGGCGGCGTCTGGATCGTCGGTTCGCAGGTTGGCCCGGCCCAGAAACAGCGGGGCGTTCCACCAAATTCCGCCGCTCTCGCTCGCGATATCGAGGCCTCGGTCCAGCGCGGCGCGCGCGCCGGCGGGGTCGCCAAGGGCCAGCCTTGCGTCGGCCAGCATGCCGAACACCTGCGGCGCGTCGAGGACGATGCCAGCGCCAGTCAGTTCGTTCGCCGCGTCTTCGAGCAGCCGGGCACCGGTGGCGGCGTCGCCATCGCGCGATTGCAACCATCCGGTGCAGTAGTGGGCGCGGGTGAGGTAGAACTGGAAGCCTTGTTCGACGGCCAATGTGTTCCAGTCGGCGGTGGCGCGGCGCAGGTCGGCGTCCTCTTCGGCGATCGCGAACGTGTCCCAGGCGGTGCCCAGTACGATGGCATAGGTGCGGACATGACCCAGTTCGCGGGCGCGTTCGATGGCGCGGCGTGAGTCGGCCACGGCGGTGTCGGGGTACCCAAGAAGCGCGTCGCACCGGGCGCGGAAGGCCATCAGGACGGATACCGGGTCCATGCCCAGGGCTTCGGCGGCGGCGCGCGCGGTTTCGGGTTTGGCGGTTTCGCGCCAGGCTTCCAGCGTGCCGTGGAAGATCGCCCGGGTGGCGGCGATTTCGCCCAGATAGACCCGGCAGATACCGTTGGCGATGGCGCCAAGCGTGGCGATGCCGGGATTGCCGCCGTCGCGGCCCAACGCGCGCAGTTCGTCGCTGAGGCCGCGGATCGCGGCGAACTGACCCAAATATAGCTGGTGAACGAACAGGCCGAACAACGCGCGCGCCAGCAGCGGATCGCGCGCCGGGTCGTCCGGTTCCATGGCGCGTGCCAAGGTCACCGCGTCCGTCAGCGCCTGGCCGGTTTCGGGGGAGGCATAAAAGCGCAGCGCGCCGATCGCCTCGCCAAGTGCGAAGTGATAGCGCGTGCGCCAGCCGAGGACGCCGGGAATGTCCGGGTTGGCTTCGGCGATTTTCAGACCGCGGGTCAGCAGGGTGTGGGCCTCGGCCATCGCGCCCCGCGCTGCGGTTTGCCGCGCGGCGGCGAGAAACCAGGTGACGGCTTTTTCCGGGATCCCGGCTTCGGCGCAGTGATGCGCGAGCAAGGCGGGATCGGCGCCGGCGGTTTCGGGGTCGGATTCCAATGCCGCGACAATCGCGCCATGCAGCGTGGCCCGGCGCGGGCGGAGCATGCTGTGATAGGCGGTGTCCTGCACCAACGCGTGTTTGAAGCGATAAACCGCGTCCGACGCCTCGCCCCGGCGGAACGCCAGACCGGAGGCCACGAGTTGTTCCAGGCCCTCGGCCAGTGTTGGTGCCGGCAGGCCGGCGATCGCCGTCAGCAGGTCGCGGGCGAAGGATCGGCCGATGACCGACCCGATCTGCGCCACGGTTTTCGCGGCGGGCAGGCGGTCCAGGCGGGCCAGCAGGGAGGCCTGGAGGCTGTCCGGCACCAAAGCGGCGGCCAGGGAGCCTTTTTCCAGGCCCGCTTCCAGCACGGCGCGGGTCAGTTCCTCGATGAACAAAGGCACGCCGTCGCTGCGCGCGACAAGGCTGTCGATCAGCGTTCGGGGGATCGCGGAGGCGGCCAGGCGTAAGGCGATATCCGCCGTTTCCCGCGGTGGCAGCCGGTTCAGCGCGACGATGCTGACACCCGGCCGGTCACCCCACGGCGCCGCGAATTCGGGCCGGTAGGTCAGCACCAGCAGCACCCGCAGGCCGGGGAGCCGTTCGAACAACTGGTCCAACAGGTCGCGGGAGGTCGGGTCCGACCAATGCACGTCCTCCGCCAGCACCACGACGGTCTGGGTGCGGGCGAGGCTGGCAAACTGATGCAATAACGCCGCGAACGTCCGTTCCTTGCGCCGTTGCACGGACAGGTTCGGTTCTGGCGGCGAGCCGTCCGGCGCGATCGACAGCATGGCCGCGAGGAACGCGACGTCAGCGGGCGGCGTGCCGGGCACCAATACGGCGCGCAGTTTGGTCAGTTTTTCGCCAGGCGAATCGCCTCGGACGAAGCCGGCGGCGTGTTCGAACTGCGCGACGAAGGGTGCGAGGGGAGTATCGCGCTGGTGCGGCAGACAGAAATAGCGCAGCCGGATATGCGGTTCGGCCTGCAATTGCGCGTCCATCGCGGCCATCAGGCGGGACTTGCCGATTCCGGGCTCGCCGGTGATCAGCACTGCGTTGCCATTGCCGGATTTGGCTTCCCGCCAGCGGCGCACCAGCAGCGCCAACTCCTCGTCGCGGCCGATGAAGGGGGTCAGGCCGGCACCGTGCAGCGCTTCGAAGCGGCTGAGCACGCCGCTTTCCGCCATCACCTGCCAGGCGGGCACGCGGCCCGCGAGGCCCGGAAGTTCGTGCGGGCCAAGGTCGCGCACGTCGAATAAGCCGCCGACCATCTGGCGGGTGGCGGCGTCGACGACGATCGTGTTGGGCTCGGCGAGGGCCTGCAACCGCGCGGCGCGATTCGGGGTCTCGCCGATCGCGGTGTACTGAAGCGAGTCGTTGGCGCCGATTCGCTCGCCGATGACCACCAGGCCGGTGGCGATGCCGATTCGGACCCGGGGACGTTCGCCCCGGATGGGCGCGGCGCCGATCGTAAGGACGATGTCCAGCGCGGCGCGGATGGCGCGTTCCGGTCCGTCCTCGCGCGCCTCGGGCCAGCCGAAATAGATCAGCACGCCGTCGCCAAGGTAACGGGCGATAAAGCCGCCGTAACGGGCGGCGGTGTCGTTGACCCGTTCCTGATAGCCCCGGATGACGGCGCTGAGGTCCTCTGGGTCGAGGCGGGCGGACAGCGCGGTGGATCCCACGAGGTCGCAGAACAATGTGGTGACCTGACGCCGTTCCGCCAGCGGTTCCGGCGGCGCGGGCGTTTCGGTGCGGGCGGCGTTGCGATCCAGGGCGGCGATTGCGTCGAGCATTGCGCGGCGGTGGCCGACCGAGGCGACCCCGATCTCCCGCAAATCCTCCGCCGTCAGACTGGGCAGCAACTCTTCGGCGATGTCGTTCGCCTGGAAGGCCGCAGCGTACTGCGCCAGCCCGAGTCCCTTAAGCCATGTTTCGACAGACATTGGTCGCCCCGGGGGGAAGAGGTTCCACTGCCTCCTCCGTTGGCGGGCAGGTTGCCCAGGTTGACTGCGGGGAGTCCAGACTCTGGCCGCGTTCCAGTGCCGGCTGGAATGGGGCCGCGCGCGGTAAATTCACCCTTCGGCCGCCGGGATGGCGTTTCCGAGTTGACACTGACAGCCCTTGTCAGCATTTTGCGCCCGCGCCGCTGTCCCGGGTCGGGACACGACACTGGCGGGATGGGGCTGTAGCTCAGTTGGGAGAGCGCCTCGTTCGCAATGAGGAGGTCAGGGGTTCGATTCCCCTCAGCTCCACCATTCCGTTCATATTCGATAACCTTTCCAAGGGTTTACTTGACTAGTTGGCAAACCGGCGGGAACCGGTTTGCCAAGCTTGTTCACTTTCCGTCCGGCTTTCCGCCAATCCGAGCCATCGCGGTCTTCGCCATTTCCTCCTGATTTGCGGCCTTCGTGTACCGCTCGATTTCGCGCAACGTGGTGTGTCCTGTCACGGCCGCTATCTGGTGCGGCGTGCAACCGGCTTCGGCCAGCCTGCGGGCCGCGGCCTTGCGGATTCCATGGGGCGATCGCCCCGGCCCGAGTCCCGCCGCACGGGCGCAATCCGTGAACCAATTATAGAACGAGTTCCCGGAAGCAAACGGTTTGCCGGATTCGGTCATCAGAAAGTTGAGATGCCCGGCCGGTTGCGCGTCGATCGCGGCCTTCAATGCGGGGTGGACAGGGAGCGTCAGCCGTTCGCCCGTCTTCGCCTGCTTCACGTCGATCGCCCCGCCGCGAAGGTGCTGGCGCCCCATGCGGATGACGTCAGACCGGCGTTGCCCGGTGTAGAGCAACAGGGCCATGGCGAGCCGCGCGCGGCTTTCCAGCGGCCAGCGCAATTCGAAGGCGGCGATATCCGACTCCGTCCAGGTGGCGAAGCCTTCGACCTTGTAGCGGACCCGCCGGACGTAGAGGGTCGGATCGTCCCGGCGCCAGTCGCGTTCGATCGCGTGGCGCATGAGAAGGCGCAGAATGGACAAGAGCCGATTCGCGGCGGCCGGCGTGCCCGCCTTGGCGTCGATCAGCGCGCGGACGTGGCGTCCCTCGAGGTCGGCAACCTGCTTGCCGCCATGCGCCGCCAGGAAGGCTTCCACGATCCGCCGGTAGGTTGTCTGTGAGGATACCGACAGCCCCCGGAACTGCGCCGCCTGATACCAGGACACCGCAAGCGCCGTCATGGTTCCGGGCGCCGTCCTGGCTTCGCCTATGGGCAACGGCGCCCCGGCCAGGCAGGCTTGGTATGCGGCCATGAACTCGGCCGAGCCTGGCAACCCCGGTAAAGCAACCTGCTTGTGTCCCAGTCGCCGGAAGTAGTGGCGCACCTGCCCGTGACGGTCCCGGAAGCGGTGAATGTGTTTCAGCGGCAAGCGCGTCATGGCGATGCGTCCCAACTGTTTGCCTCGATCGCGTGTCCGCGTTTGGGTATCGCGCGCCACGCGGTGCGGACTTCATCCGAGTCCCAGAGAATGCGGGCGTCGATTTGCCTCGGTTGAGGCATCCGCCCATCTTTCACGAGCCGGTCGAAGAAATTGGTGGAAACGCCGATCAGCGCCGCCGCGGCTTCGCGCGATACCGCGAAGGGGATAATGCCGGGCGGGAGATAATCGAAACTTGCCATCAGGGCGCCACCGTCGGAGCGGTCGCGGCCGGGCCATAGCCCTCTTGCTCCCGGACTTCGTTACGATCCAAAATCCCGTTCTGAATAGCGAGCGCATAGGCGGCCCATCGCGCGGAATAATCCCCACGAACCAAGCCGGACAGGTCTATTTCCAACTCGTAATTACTGGCCGAACCGAACACCGATCTTGCAAACTCGGCCTCGATTTTCTTGGCCCATGGCGCCAGCGAGAATTGAGCGAACCAAAGGCCGGCCGTGGTCGCATTGGTGAAAGTATTCCGTGAGTAATCTTGCACCAACGGCGGGGGAACTTGAAATAGTCGGCACAATTCCTCAACTGAGAACTTGCGGCTTGCCAGCACTTCGGCATCTTCCGGCGACACTGACAGGCTTTTCCATGATGCTTTATTGTCGAGAATTAAGACGCGACGGGCGTTCGATGTTCCGGCGTGCGAGGTATCGAATTGATTTTGGAGCCTCTTAAAATGGGGTTCCGACAGGCTCGCCTCGATTTCCACCGCGCCCGATGGCGTGGCCTGATTCTTCCAGGCATGCGCCGCGAAGTCTTGCAGCGCCATCGCGTTGCCCAGCACTTCCGGCGCGCGGGATATCCGCGAGCGGCCTAAAATTCCATCGTCGGAACGATCTTTCAAGTGAAAGACTTCGCCCTCGAGATAGCGGCGCGGCGTTCCGGTCCCGCCAAATGGCGGCGTAAAATGCACGATATCATAGCCCAAGCGCCCGGACGGAAGCCATAAGACCTGTACATTTTGCCACGGTATTGGCGTCAATGCTGTGGGGCGCCCCGCGCCGTCGTGCTCGATCACGGAAAGCGCGTTCCCATAAAGCAGGACATGGGAAATGGTCGTTTCCACCCAATCCGGCCAGCTTTGACGTGGATTGGGTTGGCGCACCAGCCGCGCGACAGGGTGCATCGGCGCCTCTGTCCGGCCCGCCGCCGTCCGCTGGAACACCAGACCGGGAAGGCTGGCCAGGGTTGAACTGACGGCGGCGACGCAAGCGGAAACCGTGGCGAGATTCTCGGCCAACCTCGGGTTGACGTATTGCCCGGACGCGGTTGGAAGGACACCGAACGCTGCGGCGAACGTGTCACCGCTCAGGCTGCGCGTCTCCGGCTTCGCGCGGCCCGTCAGGCGGTTCCATGCGGCGGCGATCATGCGAGGGTTTCCAGGAAACGGCGCCGGATCAGGCGGTCAGTCTCAGCGCGCGTCCTGGCCCGGTTCGCGGCCCGCGCGTCAACGCTGGTCCCTGCGTAGGCGGGGAAGGCTCGCACGACGCTGATTTCGATCAGGTTCACCGCGATCAGTTCCCGCCGGTCCTTCGCCGGCCAATCCTCGGACGTGGCGCGGAAACCGAACGACATACCGCCCACGTCGCGGCGTTCGGCCATCGCGAGGAGGTCGCGGCCCAGGCTCGTGTCCGGCATGTCGATTTGGAAGTGAAGCCCCCGCGTGTCCTCCGCGAGCGTGAGGGTCCCGGAGCGGGTCCGTCCCAGCAGTTGCCCCGGATCGTGGTCCACGAGGGCCAAGATATCGGCGCCGGCCGCCAGCGAGCCCTTGAAGGCTCCTGGGCGGATTGTCTCAGTAAACGGCCCCATGGACGCGGGCGAATTGAAAACGGCAGCGTAGCCCTCGAGGCGCCGCCCCACGGCGCGGATTTCAACCGCGCCGCGCCGTTCGGTCCCGTCCGGGAATTTCGCGAAACCGATCACGCAACAATGTCCCGGATCGCCGCGAAGCTTTCCGCGTGCCTGACCCCGATATCGACGGTCATCATTCCGCGCACCTGAACGGCGCCCTTCTGATACGCGGTCGTTTCGTAAGGGTTCACCAAAAGGTCGAGTTCTGCCCAGATGCCGATCAAAAGGTCCGCCCAATTGGCGTAGATCAGCGCGGAACACACGGCCCCGGAACTGCCCTTCACGAGATTGGAAGGGATGTTGTTGGTGTACGTCACAGGCTGGCCTTGGAAGACCACTCCAACGCCCAGGGGTTCGCCCACGCCATCCTTAATCTTCGCGGCCTGCCGGCGAACTTTCGTGTTCGTCAAGAAACTCGTGGTGCCCTCGTCCGCGTTCATGTCCGCGAGTTGGCCCATTAAATCCGCGCAAGCGTCGTAACTGAGAGACCCGCCATTCGCGCCCATCGCGACGGAGCCGATGCCGGGTGTGTTCAAGATGCCCAGCGGCTGACTGGAAACACCTGAGCCGCTGATTGCCGCCAC
>JAYWAX010000635.1:0-8616 GCA_043782125.1 Acetobacteraceae bacterium
GACGGCGGGTGAACCTGCGCGGGACCGACGCGGTGGTCGATGCCTGTCGCCGGGTCGTTGCCGCGGGAGGCAAACCCCCGCGCGTGGTCTTCACAAGTTCCGTCGCCAGCTTCAGCGGCGGGCAGAGCGCCAACCTCGCCGACGATGCCCGCCAGGTGCCGGCCAATTCGTACGGCGCGCAGAAAGCCGCCGCAGAACTGATCCTGGCCGATGCCTGCCGCCGCGGCTTCATGGACGCGGTCTCCCTGCGATTGCCCACCGTCATTGTGCGGCCCGGCCGTCCCAATAAAGCCGCGAGTTCGTTTTTCTCCGCCATCGTTCGGGAGCCGCTTCTGGGCCTGGAAACCGAATTGCCCGTACCGGACCATTTCGCCGCCTGGTTTTGTGGACCGCGCGCCGCCACCGCCTGGCTGCTGCACGCCGCCGCGATGGACACGTCGTCGCTGGGGCTCGACCGCAGCATCAACCCGCCGGGCATCCGCGCCACGATCGCGGACCTTCTCGCCGGTCTGGACATCGTGCGGCCCGGCGCATCGGCCCAGGTCAGGCGCGTCCCCGATCCCACGGTGGAGGCGATCGTCGGACCCTGGCCCGCGTGCTTTACGCCGGCGCGCGCCCTTGGCCTGGGGTTTGCCCGCCAGGAACCGGTGGTCGAGCTGATCCGGGCCTTCGTCGAAGACGACCTGGCGGCCACGCGCGCCGATCGCGGGATGCCCAATTAACCGGCAAAACGCGGCACAGACCATGTTTTCACCACGATCGACGCATATTCGGCGCATGGGCGGTTGATCCGGCCCGGGCAACGTTCCAGAAAGACGTGTTGCCTCTCACTCGCTCCGTTGGATGTCGCGTATGCCGCCACCGCCTGGAGATACAGCCGTCACGGGCACCGCCCGTCACGGGAGAGCTGCGCGCAAATCGGGGGAAAGTCACAATCAAGGAACGATCAGGCGGCCGAGACGCGCGCTCGGGTCGGCCGTGGCGCACGCGCCGCAGGTATTGCGCGCCCTGGTCCGCGCCGATGAAATCTGGGTGCTCGTTCTCGCCGCGGCGATCGGGGTTGGCGCCGGGATCGCGGTTTGGCTGATCACCGGCGCGGCGCAGTTTCTGCACCAGGTTCTGTTCGGGATCGGGCACGATCAGCGCCTGAGCGCCATGGACCGGCTCAATCCCTTCGTCACCGTCGCCGTTCCCATTCTGGGCGGCCTTTTCCTTGGCCTTATCACGCTGGCCATCGCCAAGGTCTATTCCCGCCGTGCCGTCGATCCCATCGAGGCCAACGCGCTGTTCGGCGGCCGCATGTCGTTCACCGGCAGCCTCGTCGTCGTGCTGCAAACCATCATTTCCAACGGCGTCGGCGCCTCGATCGGGCTGGAGGCCGCGTATACGCAGATCGGTTCCGCCCTGGCCTCCCGCGTCGGGCACGCCTTCCGGGTCCGCCGGGGCGACCTGCGCCTTCTGGTGGGCTGCGGCGCCGCGGCCGCCATCGCCGGCGCCTTCAATGCCCCGCTGACAGGCGCGTTCTACGCGTTCGAACTCGTGATCGGCACCTATGCCATCGGCACGTTCGGGCCCGTCGCCGTCGCCGCGCTTGTTTCCATGGCCGTCGTCCACGGGCTTGGCGGCGAAATTTTCGAGTTGCGCCTGCTGCCCGCCGAAATCGCCCCGCTCGACTACATTCCCATCCTCGCGCTTGGCATGCTCTGCGCCCTTCTGGGCATCGCCATTATGCGCGGCGTGACACTGACCGAGCAATTTTTCCGCCGCCTGGGCCTTTCCGTCTGGTCGAGGCCCGCGATCGGCGGCCTGGCCGTCGGATTGCTGGCTTTGGCGACGCCCGCCGTTCTGTCCTCCGGCCATGGCGCCTTGGCGGTGGTGGTCGGCGCGGAATATTCCCTGCGGCATCTGCTGATGCTGGTCGTGCTGAAGGCCATGGCCTCCGCCATCTCGATTGGCTCCGGTTTCCGCGGCGGATTGTTTTTCGCTTCGTTGTTTCTGGGTGCCGTTCTGGGAAAAGCCTTTGCCCTGGTCGTCGGCGGCGTCAGCCCGGAGCATATGATCTCCCCCACGCTCTGCGCTCTGGTCGGCATGAGCGGCCTCGCGGTCGCGGTCATCGGCGGGCCGCTGACGATGGGGTTCCTGGCGCTGGAATCGACCGGCAGTCTGCCGATGACAGTGGCCGTGCTCGCCGCCTGCGTCGTGTCCGCCGTCACCGTGCGGCGCACCTTTGGGTATTCCTTCGCCACCTGGCGCTTCCATCTGCGCGGCGAGTCGATCCGCAGCGCCGTCGATATCGGCTGGATGCGCAATCTGACGGTGGAACGGATGATGCGCCGCGAAGTCCGCACCGTCCACGCCGACATGCCGCTCCCCGAATTCAAACACGATTTCGCCCTGGGCTCCGAACAGCGGGTGGTCGTGCTGGACGACGAGGAGCGGTATGTGGGCCTGGTTCAGGTGGCCGAGGTCTATGCCGACGCCCATGACGACCACGTCGTCGGCGATTTGTTGCACCACGCCGAGGCCCTGCTGCTTCCGAAAATGACGATCAAGGAAGCGGTGGCGATGTTCGAAAACGCCGAAAGCGACGCGCTGGCCGTCGTCGATGGCCCGGAGTCGAAACACGTGATCGGGCTGCTGACGGAACAGCACGCGTTGCGCCGTTACAGCGAGGAACTGGACAGGCGGCGGCGGGAGATGTCGGGGGAGTAGGACACCACCGATTGCCACCGGTGCCCGGCGATCAGTCCACAGCCAGCAACATATCCATCGTCAGCCCGCCCAAATCCGGCACCGGCAACGGCGGAACCCCATCGATCGCCGCGGGCAAACGGCGCGCCGCGCGCCGGTGGATACGGTCCATGTCGATACGCTGGCGCATGGACGGAGCGAACGCATCGGCCGCTTCCTGCCGGAACCGAATCTCTTCCTCATGCCAATGCGGAACTTCGGAGGATCCGGGCCAGCACGCCTGCTTAATCCAATGCACCACCGCCTGCATCAGGAACGACTCGCAGGCCCGCAATTCGCCCCGGCCCATCGCCTCGATCTCCTCGCCGATGTTGGGCCAGTCCAACGCGCCGTCGTTCACCCGTTCGCCCGCCGCGCGCCGTCTCAGCAAGGCCGCCTGGTGTTCGCTCCATAGGAGGATGTCGTCGTCGTACAGGACGCTCACGGGGGCCCTCCGCTGTTCGCCGCCGGCCGGAGCCCGATGCAGGGACCCCGGCGCGCAAACGACCTTTACCACATCACAGCTTCGACAGCACCCCGTCACGGAACCGCCGCATCGCATCCACCGTTTCGTCCGGCGCTCGCCGGAACAGCCGCACATCCACTGCCGACACGCCGAGTTCCTCCAACGCCTGAATGTCGGACACCCAGTCCGCATCCCCGCCGGAGAACATCTCGGCTTCCCCGTCAATACTTGCCCGAGGTTTCCCGCCAGGACCGGACAACACCCGCAGCGCGATCGAAATCTCCGCCGGGTTCCGGCCCGCTTTGTCGCAGAAGCCACGAAAACGTTCCAATCCCTTCTTGAACCGGCTGACCGTGTTCATCGGAAACTGCGGATTGGTGCCCACCGGATACCATCCATGCGCGTATTTTGCGGTCCGGCGCAAAGCGGGCGCGCTTTCGCCACCGACCCAGATCGGGATCGGCGCCTGCGTGGGTTTCGGATAAAACGTCACGTCGTCGAATTTGACGTATTTTCCATCGAATTTCGGGTATTCGGCGGTGAACAATTCCTGGCACGCCGCCATCCATTCATCCGTCACATGCCCGCGATCGTCGAACGGCGCGGCGCCGATGGCTTCGAACTCTTCCCGGCACCAGCCGACGCCAATCCCAAGCGTCAGCCGTCCCTTCGACAAATGGTCAATCGTTGAAAGAAGTTTCGCGGTCAGCACGGCGGGCCGGTGCGGCACCACCATCACCGACAGCACAAATCGCAGCTTTTTGGTCATCGCCGCGATAAACGCCGTCGCGCCGAGTTGGTCCAGCCACGCCGCCTGGGTGCCCGCCGGAAATTCTCCTGTGTCAGTATAGGGATATTTCGACTCAAGGTTTCGCGGCACCATGATGTGGTCGCTGATTGTCACGTAGTCGAAGCCAAGTGCCTCGCCCTCGGCGATGATGCGCGTGAAAGAATCCGGTTCGATCAGCGGCCCGGATGTTGGGGCATTGAAACCGATTTGCATGACTACCGCACCTTCGCCATCACGTCGTCGCGGAATTTCCGCATGTTGCCAAGCGTCGCATCCAACGTCGCTCCGAACAGGCCGAAGTCGAACGAGGTCACCCCAACATCGGTCAACGCCTTGATGTCGCCCGCGAAATCCGCCGCGCCGCCAGAGAACAATTTCCGCTGCCCATCGACCATGCCTTTCGGCTGCGCTTCGGGGTTCGAAGACACGCGATACGCCAGCGCCACAGCCTTCGGATCGCGGCCAGCTTTTTCGGTCATTCCCGCCAGTTTCGCCGCGCCCGCTTTGAATCGCTCCAGCGTATCCATCGGAAACTGCGGATTTGTGCCGATCGGATACCAGGCGTCGCCGTATTTCGCGGTGCGGCGCAAAGCGGGATTGCTCTCGCCGCCAATCCAGATGGGTATCGGCTGCTGGACCGGCTTCGGCGGGAACAGCACGTTGTCGAATTGCACGTATTTACCGTTGAATTTCGGCGCGTCGGACGTCCATAATTCCTTGCAGACCATCATGAATTCATCCGTCACCGCGCCACGCTCGGCGAAGGGCAGGGCGCCGATGGCGATGAATTCTTCTTCGCACCAGCCCGCGCCAATGCCCAGGGTTATGCGGCCTTTGGAGAGCACATCCAAAGTCGCCAGAATCTTCGCGGTCAGCACGGCCGGACGATGCGGCACGACCATCACCGAGGTCACGATTCGCAGCTTCTTCGTCACCGCCGCAATGAACGTCGCCGCCGTCAACTGTTCCAGCCGGTCCGCCGCCGCGCCGGACGGAAACTCTCCCGAATCGGAATATGGGTAGCGCGAGGCGATCGACGTGGGGATCATGACGTGATCGCTGACCGTCACATAATCGAAGCCCAAAGCCTCCGCCTCCTGTGCGATCGCCACGAGATTGTCAGGCCCGATCAAGGGGCCGCTGCTGGGCGCGCTGCAACCGATCTGCATGTGTTCCTCCATTTGGGGCGAATTGCCACTCAGGCGCGAATAGCACACGATGCGGCCGCCGGTGGCAACCAGGGGAGAGCGCGTGGAATTCGGGATTCACATCGGAACGCGAGGCTGTCTGGTCACGCGCGAAAATATCATGGCCGTCGCCACTGCCGCCGAAACCGCAGGCTACGGCATAATCGGCGTGTCCGACCACCTGATCATGCCGCTGACCGCCAGCGTCCGGTATCCGTACACCGCCGACGGCATCCACCCGGCGCAGCAGTCCGGCGAATGTTTCGACGTGCTCGCCACCCTGGCGTTCCTGGCGGGCTGCACCCAACGGATCAAACTTTTATCGTCTGTCGCCGTTGTCCCCTACCGGCCCGCCGTGCTGACCGCCAAATTATTCCAGACCGCCGATATCCTGTCCGGTGGCCGCGTCATCGCCGGCGTCGGCGCGGGCTGGCTCAAGGACGAGTTCGAGGCTTTGGGCGCGCCGCCCTTTGACGAGCGCGGCGCCGTCACCGACGAATATTTACAAGCTTTCAAGGCGCTTTGGACCGAAAAGCACCCGTCCATGAATGGCAAATACGTCAACTTCGAAAACGTCGCATTCGAGCCGAAACCGGTGTCGAAACCCCATCCCCCGATTTGGGTCGGCGGCGAAAGCGGCCCCTCGCTGCGCCGCGTCGCGCGATATGGCGACGCCTGGTATCCGGTGTCGAACAACGCCAACGTACTGCTGAACACCCCGGAACGGCTTAAAGAGGGCATCGCCCGGATGCACCGCGCAGCGGAGCGTCATGGGCGCGATCCGTCGTCGATCGACGTCGCCTATATCTGGTTCATGCCGCCAAGCTGGCGGGAACGGACCGGCGAGGACGGGAACCGGCTCATGTTTACGGGTTCCAGCGATGCCATGTTAGAAGATGCCGCCGCGCTGAAAGCCGTCGGCGTCAACCATCTCATCGTCTACGCGCAGCGTCCGGCGATTGAGCAGACCTTGGAAATGCTGCATCGCTTCGGCGAGGAAGTTGTTCGGAAAGCATCGTCATGAACAGAGATTGGATCGAATCGGCCGGCCTGGCGGAGTTGATGGCTGCGGCGGCTGGAAAGCGCGACGCCACATACGGACGGCTGGTCACGTATTCCAGAAAAGTTTTCATTCCGCTGACCAAACTCTGCCGCGATGTGTGCCATTACTGCACCTTCGCGGAGGTCCCGCGCGCTGGCCATGCCGCGTATTTGTCCGCCGACGAGGTGCTTGCCATCGCCCGGGAAGGCCAGGCCGCCGGTTGCACCGAGGCCCTGTTTACGCTTGGCGACAAGCCCGAGCTGCGTTACCGGGCCGCGCGCGACGCGCTGGCGGCGCTGGGTCACGAAACCACGATTTCCTACCTGCGGGCCATGTGCGCGCTGGTCTTGAAAGAAACCACGCTGCTCCCGCACGTAAACCCCGGCGTGATGACGCGCGCGGAAATCGCCTCGCTGCGCGAAGTCTCCGCGAGCCAGGGCATCATGCTGGAATCCACCAGCGAGACAATCTGCGAACCCGGCGGCGTGCATTACGGGTCTCCAGATAAACATCCCGCCGTACGGCTGGAAACAATCCGTCTCGCCGGTGAACTGAAGGTGCCGTTCACGACGGGCATCCTGATCGGTATCGGCGAAACCCGCGCCGAACGTCTCGACGCGCTGGAGGCGATCGCCGCGTTGCACGCCGAACACGGCCACATCCAGGAAGTTATCGTCCAGAATTTCCGCGCCAAGGCCGACACCAAACGCGCCAACGCGGACGAGCCCGATCTCGACGACGAATTATGGACGATCGCCGCCGCGCGCCTGATCCTGCCCCCTGACGTCCATGTGCAGGCGCCGCCGAATTTGTCGCCGGGCGTTTACCAGGACCTGATCGGCGCCGGGATCGACGACTGGGGCGGCGTCTCGCCCGTGACCATCGATCATGTCAATCCCGAAGCGCCCTGGCCGGAACTGGACGCGCTTGCGCGCCATACCGCCGGCATGGGGAAAATCCTGGTTGCCCGGTTGCCGGTCTATCCCGGATGGAACACCGGACAATGGCTCGACAAGAAAGTCGCCCCCCGCGTCATCCAGCAATCGGACTCCGAAGGTTGGGCGCGCGACGACGCGTGGTCGCCCGGCGAAACGATCCCGCCGGAATCGCGGCCAATCCTGCTGTCGCAGGCCGATCCGGAGATCGAACGCATTTTGGTCCGCGCCAGCGTGGGCGAACGTTTGAACGCGCCGGAGATCGTGCGCCTGTTCGCCGCCCGCGACATCGATTACGAACGGGTGATCCACGCCGCCGACGACATGCGCCGCGCGGTCAGCGGCGAAACCGTGCGCTTTGTCGTCAACCGCAATATCAACTATACTAATGTTTGTTATTATCGTTGCACGTTCTGCGCCTTCTCGAAGGGCAAGACGCACGAAGCGTTGCGCGGTACGCCGTATAATCTCGACATGCCGGAAATTGTCCGCCGCTCTGCAGAAGCCTGGGATCGCGGTGCGACCGAGGTCTGCCTGCAAGGCGGTATCCATCCGGATTACACCGGGATGACATATGTGAATATCTGCAAGGCGATCAAGGCGGCCGTGCCGGGCATGCATATTCACGCCTTTTCGCCGCTGGAGGTGACCCAGGGCGCGGCGACACTGGGCATTTCGCTGACGGAATTTTTGTCGATGCTGAAAGACGCCGGCCTTGGCACGCTGCCCGGCACGGCGGCAGAAATCCTCGACGACGAAATTCGCGCGATTATTTGTCCCGATAAAATCAATACCCAACAATGGATCGACGTCGCCCGCGCGGCCCATGCACTGGGTCTGCGCACCACCTCCACCATCATGTACGGGCATGTCGAGGGACCGTTGAACTGGGCTCGCCATCTGCTGGTGCTGCGCGACCTTCAGGCGGAAACCGGCGGCTTCACCGAATTCGTGCCACTGCCCTTCGTGCATATGGAAGCACCGATGTATCTGCGCGGCATGGCGCGCAAAGGTCCGACGTTGCGAGAGGCCGTGCTGATGCACGCCGTCGCCCGGCTCGTGCTGCATCCGTTAATTTCCAACATTCAGACCTCCTGGGTCAAAATGGGACCGGCGGGCGCGGCGATGTGCTTGAACGCGGGCGCCAACGACATGGGCGGGACGCTGATGAACGAAAGCATTTCGCGCGCCGCCGGAACCCAACACGGGCAGGAATTCCCGCCGGAGGAAATGGAAAGCCTGATCGGCGGGATCGGGCGGGTGCCGTCGATCCGCGACACGGCCTATGGTTCCGTGGGCAATGAACGGCGGGCACTGTCGTTCGGTGCGGCGGAATTGGCGCCAGTCATTCAGACGCCGGTTCGCAAGAAACTGGCGGTGGCGTAGCCGGAACGGCGCTTCGGCGCCGGCCGGGTTTGTCCTCAGGGCGTTCGCTTGAACGACACCGCTGTGCCTCCTCCCGTCAT
>JAYWAX010000636.1:0-3110 GCA_043782125.1 Acetobacteraceae bacterium
ACATCGCCGTGCAAATTTGGGAGAAATTCATCCTCCTGACGGCCATGAGCGGTTGCACCGCCGTCACCCGTTTGCCGATCGGTAAGCTTCGCGACGACCCCGACGTCTTCGCCCTGTTCGAGAGCGTGATGCGCGAGACGGAAGCCGTCGGCCGCGCCGAGGGCGTGCCGCTTCCCGCCGATGTCGTGGAAAAACGCGTGGCGATGATCAAAACCCAGACGCCGGGGGTCATGGCTTCGATGGCAGTCGATCTTCTCCGCGGCAACCGGCTGGAACTGCCGTGGCTCGCGGGCAACGTGGTCAAACTGGGCCGCAAGCACGGGATTCCCACGCCGTCGAACGCCGCGATCTTCGCCGCGCTGAAACCCTATGCGAACGGCACGCCCGCCTGATGCTCCGGCTGACGCGCGGGGCGGATTCGGTTGTTGTCGCGCCCGCCCATGGCGGCGCGATCGTCGGGTGGACGCGGAACGGACGGCATCTGCTGCGCCGCCCTTCGCCCGAAGCGGTGCTGCACGGGCATCCCGGTGCGATGGGCTGCTTTCCGATGCTGCCTTACTGTAACCGGATCGCGCATCGGCGCTTCGTCTGGGACGGCCGGGCCTACGAACTCGCGGCGAATTTTGGCGATCATCCCCACGCGATCCACGGTATCGGCTGGCAACGCCCCTGGGTTGTCGAATCCGCCGCCTCCGATTGCGTGTCTTTGTCTCTGCGTCACAACCCGGATCATCGCGAGTCCGCGCGCGCCTGGCCCTTCGGCTTTCTCGCGCGCCTGACCTACCGGCTGACGGATGCCGGCCTGACGATCGAAATCGCCGCGACGAACACCCATACCGGACCCGCCCCGATGGGAATGGGCGTGCATCCCTGGTTCCGGCGCGAAGCCGGGGACGCGATCGCCTTCGCCGCGAATGGTGTCTGGCTGACCGAGGCATCTCTGCCAGCGACCCATGTCGCGGTTCCCTCTGGCTGGGATCACTTCAAGGGCCGCGCCGTGGACGGCGACCCTCTGGACCATTGTTTCACCGGCTGGCGCGGCGAGGCCCGTCTGCCCGCGATGCGGATCGCCGCCGATCCCGTGTTTGGCGCGCTGCAGGTTTTCACCCCCGCCAAGGCCGATTTCTTCTGCATCGAACCGGTCAGCCATGTGCCAAACGCGATTGGCCTCGACGGGCTTCCTCAGGATCAGGCGATGACCGCCTTGGCGCCGGGCGGGACTCTGTGTGGCGCGATCGGCTTTTCGCCCAGGAACCCGGCAAACGTAGCGCGCACGAATGCGGAATGTACGTGACCATTCTGAAAAATTCGGCGAGATACGGGGCACGACGTCGGCGCCGTCCGGACCTTGGTTCGCCACGGGGGTTCGCCACGGGGAACACGCCGCTTACCGAGATCGGGGAATGCCGCATATGGGTCTGACACGTAAACGGGTCATCGTGACGGGAGGTGCCGGGTTCCTAGGCTCCCATTTGTGCGAACGCCTGCTGCGGGACGGTCACGATGTCCTGTGCGTGGATAATTATTTCACGGGACGGAAAGACAACATCGCCCACCTGATGGCCAATCCGCACTTCGAGGTGATGCGCCACGACATCACCTTTCCGCTGTATGTGGAGGTCGACGAGATCTTCAACCTCGCCTGTCCTGCGTCCCCTGTGCATTACCAGTTCGACCCCGTGCAGACGACGAAGACCTCGGTCATCGGCGCCATCAACATGCTGGGCCTCGCCAAGCGGGTCGGCGCGAAAATCTTCCAGGCCTCGACCAGCGAAGTCTACGGCGATCCAACCGTCCACCCGCAAACCGAGGATTACCGCGGCAACGTCAATCCTCTGGGCCCGCGCGCCTGCTACGACGAAGGCAAACGTTGCGCGGAGACCCTGTTCTTCGACTACCACCGCCAGCACCAGACCCAGATCAAGGTCGTCCGTATCTTCAACACATACGGCCCGCGCATGCATCCCAACGACGGCCGCGTGGTGTCCAACTTCATCGTACAGGCGCTGCGCGGCGAAGACATCACGCTCTACGGCGACGGCATGCAAACCCGGGCTTTTTGCTACGTCGACGACCTGATCGAGGGTTTTATTCGCCTGATGGCCACGGGCCCCGAGGTCACCGGTCCGATCAATATCGGCAACCCGCACGAAATCCCGGTCCGGGAACTGGCGGAGCGTGTAATCCGCCTGACCGGCGCCTCGTCGGGGATCGTGCATCGCCCCCTGCCGCAGGACGATCCGTTACAGCGGTGCCCGGACATCACCATGGCAGGCAAGGTACTGGGCTGGAAACCGACCGTCGATCTGGATGCCGGTCTGGGCCGCACGATCGACTACTTCCGAGAGATGCTTGCCGGCTCAGCGGAGGCGCGGGATCGTTGATCGTCGCAGCGCACGAAACCGCCGGAAACACCGCGAGCACGCCGTGCGCGTGATTTTTCACGGAAGACCGGCAGATGCCGCCCGCGGTTAGCGTCGTCGTCCCGGCGTTCAACGCCGGGCGATTCATTGGACGGGCACTTGAAAACGTCCTTAACCAGACGGTCCCGGTGCTGGAAATCATCGTCGTGGACGATGGTTCCACCGACGATACTGCCACTGTTGCGTCGCGTTACGGTCCGCTGGTTCGAGTCGCCCGCCAGCCCAACGCCGGTCCCGCCAGCGCCCGTAACCTGGGAGCGAGCCTCGCGCGCGGAGAATGGCTGGCGATGCTGGACGCCGACGATTGGTGGTATCCGCGGAAGAACGAATTGCAACTGCGCCATTCGGCCGATCCCGGCATTGGCATGTCGCATTGCCGCCTGGACCATCGGCCCGAGCACCCACCCGCCGAACTGACGTTCCAAGAACTTTGGCAACGCAACTGGATCAGCAACTCCTCGGTCCTGATCCGTAAAACGGTCTTCGACCAGCTTGGCGGCTTCGTCGAGGATAAGCGGCTGATCTCGGTCGAGGACTACAATCTTTGGTTGCGTGTGGCGGCGGCCGGCTGGCGGGTCGTGGCGACGCCGCATGTGCTCGTGCATTACACGCAGGGCATCGGCATCTCAGCGAACCCTGGCCGCCTTATGGGGGCCTCGCTCTGCAATGTCGACGACCTGGAAAAGC
>JAYWAX010000637.1:0-8597 GCA_043782125.1 Acetobacteraceae bacterium
CTTTCGCGATGATACAAAGTCGTGGATGGCGCGCCTCCGCGCACCATGACGTGGTACGTCCGCCGGTGTGACGGTCAAAGGTTCCGTCAGTTGGTATTATTCCGCCGCTTCGGCCGGCTCCGGTTGCGCTTTCCGCGCGCGAATGCGGACGAGCGCGCTTTCCACGTGCTTGCCAAACACGAATTCGGCGGGCCGCTGACGGGCGAGGGAGACGTCCGGCGCCATCGGACCCTCGGTCTTAATGCCGCGAAGCACCTGTGCGGCGGCACGAAGGGGATGGCGGACCGTTTCCGCGACCGCGCTGGCCTCATAACCGGAATGGACCATGCAGTCGGCGCATTTTTCATAGTTGCCCGTGCCGTACTTGTCCCATTCGGTGGTTTCCATCAGCTCCTTGAAGCTTTTGGCGTAGCCTTCGCCCAACAAATAGCAGGGGCGCTGCCAGCCAAAATAGGTGCGGGTGGGGTTGCCCCAGGGCGTGCAATGGAACGTCTGGTTGCCCGCCAGGAAATCCAGGAACATCGACGATTGGTTGAACGACCATTTGGTCTTGCCCTGATGGCGGAAAATGCCGCGGAACAATTCCTTGGTCTTGGCGCGATTGAGAAAATGCTGCTGATCCGGCGCACGTTCGTAGGCATAGCCCGGAGACACGGAAATCCCATCCACGCCCATTGCCATGACGTCGTCGAAGAATGCAGCGACCTTCTTTGGCTCGGCGTTGTTGAACAGCGTGCTGTTGATGATCGTGCGGAAACCGCGCCGCTTCGCTTCCTTGATGGCAGCGACGGCGCGGTCGTACACGCCGGTCTGGCAGACGGAGATGTCGTGTTCTTCCCGCCCGCCATCCAAATGTACAGACCAGGAGAACCACTTGCTCGGCTTGAACAGCTCCATCTTCTTTTCCAGAAGCAGAGCGTTGGTGCAGACGATGACGAATTTCTTCCGCGCGATGGCGCCTTCGACGATCTCGGCGATTTCGCGGTGCAGCAGCGGTTCGCCGCCCGCGATGACCACGACGGGCGCGCCGCACTCGTCCACCGCTTCCAGGCACTCGGCGACCGAAAGCCGCTGGTTCAGGATTTCGGCGGGGTAATCGATCTTGCCGCAGCCCGCGCAGGCCAGGTTGCAGCGGAACAACGGCTCCAGCATCAGCACCAGCGGATAGCGCTTGCGGCCCAAAATATGTTGCTTGAGGACATAGGCTCCGACCCGGAGCGCCTGATTCAACGGCACGGTCATGGTAGCGAAAATCCCTTAAGCGTCGGCGACTTCGGCGGGGAAACGGAAACGCACGTCCTCGGCCACCCCATCCAGGGTGGAAACCTCGATCGTGTCGATGTCGCGCAGGCCCTCGATCACGCCCTGCACGAGCGACTCGGGCGCCGAGGCACCGGCGGTGACGCCGACCGAGCCCACATCGCGGAACCATTCCGGTTGCATCGCGCTGGCGTCGTCGATCAGATAAGCGGGCCGTCCCAACTCCTCGCCAATTTCCCGCAAGCGGTTGGAATTGGAGGAGTTTCGGGAGCCCACGACCAGGATCAGATCGACCTTCT
The DNA here is from genome assembly GCA_043782125.1 of Acetobacteraceae bacterium. Lineage (GTDB taxonomy): Bacteria > Pseudomonadota > Alphaproteobacteria > Acetobacterales > Acetobacteraceae > Rhodopila. The sequence goes on from JAYWAX010000637.1 coordinate 1,560, forward strand.
GCGCCAGGTCGCGCACCGCCTGCTGGCGGTTCTGGGTAGCGTAGCAGATGTCGCGCACATCTGGCCCGACGATCTCTGGAAACCGCGCCTTCAGGGCGGCGATGATGCCGCGGGTGTCGTCCACCGACAGCGTAGTCTGGGTGATGTAGGCCAGCTTGCCGGGGTCGCGGACGTTCAGGGTCGCGACATCGGCGGCCGTTTGCACCAGATGGACGGTGGCGGGCACCTGACCGATCGTACCCTCGACCTCCGCGTGCCCCGCGTGCCCGATCAGGACGATTTCGCGATCCTGGCGCGCGTAACGGCGGCCTTCGTTATGAACTTTGGCGACCAGGGGACAGGTCGCGTCGATCACCGGCAACTGGCGCGCGGCGGCCTCCTGCTCGACCTTCTTGGCGACGCCATGGGCGGAGAAAATCGTCATTGCGCCGTCGGGCACCTGATCCAGTTCGTCGACGAAAATCGCGCCGCGCTGGCGCAAATCCTCGACCACGTGGCGGTTATGCACGATCTCGTGGCGGACGTAGATCGGCGGGCCGAATTTCTTCAGCGCCCGTTCCACAATCTCAATCGCCCGCTCCACCCCCGCGCAAAACCCGCGCGGTTGGGCCAGGATCACACGCAACATTCAGGTCATTCCCCTGTCGAAGCCCGCACCGCGCCGCCACCGGGCCGATGCCAGGCGGGAAGGCGGGCGGCGGTTTCGATCCACCGATGGTGAGACGCGCCAACGCGAAACCGCTCGATACCGGACTCCGCAGGTCGCGATATGGCAGGTCGCGGCCCGGATCGCAATGCCGTGCGAGACCGGGGCGCCTGGGCGAAGGAAAGATAAGGCACGGGGCGCTGCACCAAACCCCGCGAGGGCTTTGCCCTTCGAACCCAACAGGGACACGGTCCCAGGACCGCGATCGGTTGGGGGATATGAGAAGGGGGCCTATGGTGGCGGTTGAAATGCCTCGGATGGCCCCCTTCTCATATCCCCCCAATAAATGGGTTCCAAGGCCCTGACTTGGCGGGGTCGAGGGGCAGCGCCCCCGCGGGGTCTGGTGCGGCGCCCCATGGCTCTCTTTCCTCGCCCAATTCCCCGGGGCCGATGCGCCCGGGCTTGGCGGGACACGGGTGCTGTGGCAGGAGGGGCGGGCATATGTAACGTCTTCTCGTATCCATGGTGTTTCCGCGTTGCCATGGTCGTGACACAAGACGCTCGCACAAGGGCGGCCGGATCGGGCGAGAAGCCCGGTCCCGGCGGACTACGCGCCGCAAAACCGAACGGGGTATAAGAGTGCCAACCAGCCTGGACCTGTCGAAAGCAATGTCCCGTGTCGCCGGGATCGTCGAAAACATGCTGGAAACCCTTCTTCCGCCCGTCGAGGGCGCCGAGGCACGGCTGGTCGATGCCATGCGCTACGCCACTCTGGGCGGCGGCAAGCGGTTGCGCGCCTTCCTTGTGATGGAAACAGCCAATTTATTCTCCGTCTCTGAAACCTGCGCGGCGCGAGTCGCGGCGTCCGTGGAGATGCTGCACGCCTATTCTCTGGTTCACGACGATCTCCCGGCGATGGACGACGACGATCTGCGCCGCGGCAAACCCAGCACGCACAAGGCCTTCGACGAGGCGACCGCGATTCTCGCGGGCGATGCCCTGCAAACCCGCGCGTTCGAAGTTCTGGCCGAACACGATACCCATTCCGATCCGGAGGCACGCTGCGAACTGGTCGCGGCTCTGGGTGCCGCCTCTGGCGCGCGCGGCATGGCAGGCGGGCAGATGATCGACATGGTCACCGAGGGCCAAACCCTGGACGGGCCTGCGGTGACCCGCCTGCAGGCGCTGAAAACCGGCCGCTTGATTCAGTACAGCGCCGAGGCTGGGGCGATTCTCGGCCGCGCGCCCTACCGTCAACGTCACCAGGTCGCCGCTTTCGGGCGCGATCTGGGCGCCGCCTTCCAAATCGCCGACGACCTGTTGGATGTGGAAGGGACGGCCGAGGAAACCGGCAAGACCGCCGGTAAGGACGCCGCCGCCGGAAAGGCGACCATGGTTTCGATTCTGGGACCGGAACTGGCGCGTGCCCATGCCGACATGTTGGCGCGCCAGGCGGCGGATCATCTCGAAGGCTTCGGGGACCAGGCCGCGTTGTTGCGCGCGCTGGCGGCCTTCGTCGTCGAACGGCGAAGCTGAAGGGAGCATGACAGCGATGAGTCCTGTGCCAACACCGCTGCTGGATCGGGTCAAGTACCCGGCGGACCTGCGAAATTTCTCCTCGGATCAACTGAAACAACTCGCCGCCGAGCTGCGTGCGGAAACCATCGACGCTGTTTCAGTCACCGGAGGCCATCTGGGCGCCTCTCTGGGTGTGATCGAACTGACGGTCGCCATTCACGCGATTTTCGAGACCCCGCGCGACCGCCTGATCTGGGATGTCGGGCATCAGGCCTATCCGCACAAAATTCTGACCGGACGGCGCGACCGCATCCGCACCCTGCGCCAACCGGGTGGCCTGTCCGGCTTCACCAAGCGGACGGAAAGCGAATACGACCCCTTCGGCACCGCGCATTCTTCCACGTCGATCTCTGCGGGCCTCGGCATGGCGGTGGCGCGCGACCTGAAGGGCGATAAAAACAACGTCATCGCCGTGATTGGCGACGGCGCCATGAGCGCGGGTATGGCCTACGAGGCCATGAACAACGCCGGCGCGCGCCATTCCCGCCTGATCGTCGTGCTGAACGACAACGACATGTCGATCGCGCCTCCGGTCGGCGCCATGAGCGCCTATCTGTCGCGGCTGATGTCGTCGCGCAGCTTTCTTACATTGCGTGAACTCGGCTCAAAGATGGCGAAACGCTTTCCGAAGGGCATCGAACGCACTTTGGGCCGCGCCGAGGAATACGCCCGCGGCATCCTGACCGGCGGCACCTTGTTCGAGGAACTGGGCTTTTATTACGTCGGTCCGATCGATGGCCATAATCTGGACCATCTTCTGCCGGTACTGCGCAATGTGCGCGAAGCCGACGAAACCGGCCCGATTCTGGTCCACTGCATTACCCAGAAGGGCAAAGGCTATACGCCCGCGGAGGAATCCGCCGACAAATACCATGGCGTGTCGAAGTTCAACGTCGTGACCGGCGAGCAGGCCAAGTCGCCGCCCGGCCCGCCTGGCTACACCAAAGTCTTCGCCGACGCGCTGATCCAGGAAGCGGAAAAAGATAGCGCGATTGTCGCGATCACCGCGGCGATGCCTTCCGGCACCGGACTCGATCGCTTCGCGAAGAAATTCCCCACCCGCACCTTCGATGTCGGCATCGCCGAGCAGCACGCCGTCACCTTTTCCGCTGGGCTGGCGACCGAGGGCATGAAACCCTTCTGCGCGATTTATTCCACGTTTCTGCAACGCGGTTTCGACCAGGTCGTCCACGATGTCGCGTTGCAGTCGCTGCCGGTGCGCTTCGCCATCGACCGCGCGGGCCCCGTTGGCGCGGATGGCGCGACCCATTCCGGATCGTTCGATCTTGCTTATCTCGGTTGCCTGCCGGGCATGGTCATCATGGCCCCCTCGGACGAGGCCGAGCTGGTCCATGCCGTCGCCACCGCAGCCGCGATCGACGACCGGCCCAGTGCATTCCGCTATCCGCGCGGCGAGGGGACCGGTGTGGCGCTGCCCACAGCGGGCGAGGTCCTGACCCTTGGCAAGGGCCGCGTGATCCGCGAGGGCCACAGTATCGCGATTCTGTCGCTTGGCCCGCGCCTCGCCGACGCGCTGAAGGCCGCCGACGAACTGACCGCGCGCGGCTTCCCGACTACTGTCGCCGACGCCCGATTCGCCAAGCCGATCGACACCGCGATGGTCGAACAACTCGCGCGGCACCACGAGGTTCTCATTACCATCGAAGAAGGCTCGATCGGTGGCTTTGCCAGCCAGGTCATGCACCACCTCGCCTGGAAAGGGCTGATGGACAATGGATTGAAAGTGCGCCCGATGGTGATGGCCGATGTGTTCATCGACCACGAGTCGCAGTCCAAACAGATCGCCGAGGCCGGACTTTCGGTGCGCGATATCGTCGCCGCGGGCCTGTCGGCCTTCGGGATCGAGGTGCCCGGCACCACGCGCCCGGTTCAGGTCGTGACCGGGCGGTAATTGGCATGTTCGGTCCAATTGACATGACACGGCGTGGTCCTGGCCGGCGCGCGGTTCTCTCCCGCGGATTGGCCGTCATGCTGGCCGCGATGGCCGGCGCGGGCACGGCGCGCGCGCAGGCGGGAGATCCGCGCCAACCGGTGACGGAGTTATGCGCGGTCTTGCAAACCTCGATGAAACTGGGTGTTCGGACCCCGTTCCAGCAACGCTTCGACCTGATCGCGCCAGTCGTCGACCGGGTTCTCGATCTGGAAACGATCCTGCGGGTGTCGGTCGGTCCGCGCTGGTCCGCGCTGGACGAAGCCGGACGCAAATCGCTGGCCGGCGTCTTTCGCGCCTTCACGATCGCCAGCTATGCGGCGAATTTCGACAAGGACGGTGGCGACCGGTTCGAAGTCCTGCCGCGCGTTCGCAGCTCCGGCGCCGACCAGATCGTCGAGTCCCGGCTGATTGTTTCCGACGGCGCACCGATCAGGATCGATTACCTGATGCGCGAAGCCGGTGGTACCTGGCGGGTCGTGGACGTGCTGCTGGACGGATCGATCAGCCGCGTCGCCGTGCAACGGTCCGATTTCCGAGGGTTGCTGTCCTCCGACGATCCCGCGCCGCTGATCGCCAGCCTGAGCCGGAAAGTCGCCGAACTGTCCGGTGGCGCGTTGCGCCCGGCAGGTTCGTGAGCGTGGGGGCCTGATCCCATGCCGCTTGGCGGCGTCGCCGGGGTGCTGGCGGCCATCGGGGGAGTCCTGGAAATCGCGGGATGGATTCTCGCGCGCCGCTTCGCCCGCCACGTGCCCGCGCCGCCGCCGGGGACCGAGCCGATCACCATCCTGAAACCGTTGCACGGCGGCGAGCCGCTGTTGCTTGAAGCCCTGTCCAGCCTTTGCGAACAGGACTATCCGCCCGGTTTTCAGATCGTGTTTGGCGTGCATCACGACGCGGATCGGGCGATCCCCGTGGTGCGGGCGATCCAGGAACGCTATCCGCATCGCGACATCGAACTGGTCGTCGATCAGACGCGTCATGGCACCAACCCTAAGATTGGCAATCTTATCAATATGTTGCCGATGGCGCGCCACGACATCCTGGTGCTTGCCGATTCCGACGTTCATACGCGGCCCGATTACTTGCGCCGGCTGTCCGAATCGTTGTCGAAGCCCGGAACCGGTCTTGTCACCACCCTGTATTCCGGGCTGCCTGCCGGCCCAGGGGCGCTCGTGCTTCTGGGCGCGATCCAGATCACATACGATTTCCTGCCGGGCGCCCTGATCGCCCGCGCCATTGGCCGGCGCGATTGTCTGGGCGCCACGATGTGCCTGCGCCGCGAAACGCTGGAACGAATCGGCGGGCTGGCGGCGTTGAAGGATCACCTCGCCGATGACAATGTATTGGGCCAGCGGGTCCGGGCCGAGGGACTGGATGTCGCCCTGGCACATACGATCGTCGCGACCACCGTCCCGGAAAACCGATTCTCCACGCTGTGGCGGCACGAGTTGCGATGGGCCCGCACGATCCGGACGTTGGAGCCCGTGGGCTTCGCCATGCTGCCCCTGCAATACCCGCTCTTCTGGGCGATCGTCGCTTTGATCCTCGCCGGCGGCGCCCTCTGGGCCTGGGCTTTGGCCCTCGTCATCTGGGCTGTCCGTGCTCTGGCGGTCACAGGTGTACACCTCGCTTTGCGCGAAATGCTGGGAGGGCTTGCATTCCGCTGCCCGGTCTGGCTTCTCCCATTCAGAGACGTGCTATCCGCGGCCGAGTGGGTCGTGAGCCACGCGGGACGCGACGTGGACTGGCGCGGTCAGACGCTGCATGCCGACACACCGCCTCGCCTGACGCCTAGGGACTCCGGTCCGGCGAATTTTAAGAAGGGATCCAACGCGCGATGATGAAGACCCTGTTCCTGCAACCGCCATCTTTCGACGGTTTCGACGGCGGCGCCGGCTCGCGGTATCAGGCGCGGCGGGAGATCAAGTCGTTCTGGTTCCCGACCTGGCTTGCGCAACCCGCGGCCTTGGTGCCCGGCAGCAAGCTGATCGACGCGCCGCCCGCGCGGATCGGACTGGAACCGGTCACGGCGGCGGCGCGCCAGCACGAACTGTGCATCATCCATACGTCAACGCCGTCCTTCGCGTCCGACGTGAAGGTCGCGGCGGCGTTGAAGGACGCCAACCCGGCGCTGAAGATCGGCTTCGTCGGCGCGAAGGTCGCGGTGCAACCGGCGGAAAGCCTGGCAGCGGGGCTGCCGATCGACTTCGTGGCGCGGAACGAGTTCGACTTCACGATCAAGGAAGTTGCCGAGGGCCGCGACTGGAGCGCGATTGACGGGATTTCTTACCGCAACAACGCGGGCGCGATCATTCACAACAAGGATCGCGCGATCCTGGAAGACATGGACCAGCTTCCCTTCGTGACCGAAGTCTATAAGCGCGATCTGAGGATCGAGGATTATTTCATCGGTTATTTGATGCACCCTTATGTGTCGCTTTACACCGGACGCGGTTGTAAGTCGCGCTGCACGTTCTGCCTGTGGCCGCAAACCGTCGGCGGGCATAATTACCGCGTTCGTTCCCCCGGCCACGTCGCCGAGGAGATACGGCTGGTGAAGTCGTACTGGCCGCAGGTGCGAGAAATTTTCTTCGACGACGATACGTTCACGGACAACCTGCCGCGCGCCGAGGCGATCGCGCGCGAACTTGGCAAAATGGGCGTGACCTGGTCATGTAACGCGAAAGCGAATGTGCCGCGGGAAACCTTGAAGGTGCTGAAGGATAACGGCCTCAGGTTGTTGCTGGTGGGTTACGAAAGCGGCAATCAGCAGATTCTTTATAATATCAAGAAGGGCATGCGGATCGAGGTGGCGCGGAAATTTACTCAGGATTGCCACGATCTGGGGATCAAAATCCAC
>JAYWAX010000638.1:0-8593 GCA_043782125.1 Acetobacteraceae bacterium
GCCCACGAACACGATGATTGTCATGGCCAGCACAACGAATGCCGACTGGAACAGGCGTCTGACGATCCAGGTGATCATTTCGCCGGACGCACCCCCATCGCCAGCGTGCCCTCGTCCACCCGCGGTTCGTAAATCAGGTTCGCTCGCGTGGCCCAAATGTTCTTTTGCAAATGCAACTGGATCACCGGCACGTCGGCCATGGCGAGTTTCATCGCGCGCTGAATGATTTTCTCCCGCGCCGCGTCGTCCATCGTCCCCATGCCCTGGTCGATCAGCGCATCGACGGCGGGGTTGGAATACCGGCCGCGATTGGCGGTTCCCAGGCCGCGCGCGGGATTCCAGGTCGCAATCTGCGCGCGCAATGGATTGAGCCCCTCCCCGCTGCCAACGCCCCAACCCAACAGGAAGATGGAGAATTCCTGTTTTCCGGCGCGCGCGACATAGGTGTTCCAGGGCATCGCCTCAACTGTGGTTTGCACCCCGATCCGCGCCCACATCTGTGCGATCGCCTGGATGATCTTGGCGTCGTTCACGTACCGGTCGTTGGGGCCGTGCAACGTGATGCGCAACCCATTGGGAAACCCGGCCTCGGCCAGCAATTCTTTGGCGCGGTCGGGCTGGTAGGGATGCGGCGGCAGGTCGGCGACGTAGCTGTACGATCCCGGCCGCAGATATTGCCGCGTCGGGATCGCGGCGTTTTCCATCACGTGTTCGACGATTGCCGCGCGGTTGATGGCCAAGGACAGAGCCAGCCGCACGCGGTGGTCCTTCAGCGGGTTCTTATCCAGAATCTCCCCCTTGGGTCCCGTCACGAAGGGCGTCGCGCCTTCGTGCGCGTGGTCCAGCCACAGGTAAATGGAGCGGTTGCTAACGACCTCAGCCAGACGGATATTCTTGTTGGCCCGCAGCGACGGAAGATCGTTCGGCGGCACGAACTCGATAATGCCGACGTCGCCCGCCAGCAGCGCCGCGGTGCGCGCGGCATCGTTGCCGATGATCCGATAGGTAACGTTCTTCCAGGCCGGTGCCGTGCCCCAATAAGAGTCGTTCCGTTCCAACTCGACCCGATCGCCGGGTTTGAAGGACAAAAACCGGTACGGACCCGTGCCAATCGCGTTCTTGCCGCTGTTGAAATCCTCGGTCGCGGGATCGGCGCCCAAAAGGTGGGGCAGGATGGCGATGTAGGTCAGATCGGTGGCGAGCAGCGGATAGGGCCCCTCCGTGCGCAGCAGAATCGTGTGCGCATCGACAATTTCCGTCGAAATCACCGCCTTCGTATAAATCGCATACGACGCCGGGCTGTTCTTCACCCGCGGCACACGGTTCAGCGTATACGCCACATCCTCCGCCACGAACGGGGTTCCGTCATGGAACTTCGTATCGCGCAGCTTGAACTCCCAGGTCCGCTCGTCGCGGATTTTCCAACTCACGGCCAGGCCGGGGATCAGCTTGCCGGTCGCATCGCGCCCCACCAGCCGGTCGTAAATATGCGCGGCCATCGAATCGTTCGGGGTGAACGTGTGATAATGCGGATCGATGCTCGTCACCGGCGCGGAAGAGGCAATGCCCAGTCGCGACTCCTGCGCCCGCGTTCCCTGCGCGGCAAATAACATCGCCAGACCGGCCAGCACTCGCATACCCGCTTTCATTCTCGCCCCTCTTTCGCGTTGCCAGCCGAACATAGCCATATCTCCGATCCTGAGCTACCAGTACCCGTCAAGGCCGGGGAGGATCGGATGAGACTGTGGTATCAGAGCATGACGCGCCAGGCGGAATGGGGCGGTTACCCCGCCGTTCTCCGCGGTATTCTGGACAATGTCCGGGATCAAGGCACCGAAATCCACGTCGCGGGGATCACCGGCATCGGCGGCGTCGGCGACCAGTTCCGCTATCTGGAATATCTGGAAACCGGCGAGGTTCTGCGCAATGTCGCCACGGCGATGAAGGAAGGCTATGACGCCTTTCTTATCGGCAACATCGCCGACCCCGGCATTCGCGAGGCGCGCGAAATCGCCAACATTCCCGTGCTTGGCTTATGCGAGTCGGCGATGCATGTCGCGTGCATGATGGGCGCGAATTTTTCTTTCGTAACAATCAACGAGAAATTCACGCCGCGCGTGGTGGAAAACGTCGATCGCGCGGGGTTGCGGTCCCGATTCGTGGGCGCCAGCCGCATGAACGTCGAACGCCTGACCGACCTTGCCCCCGGCTTCGATCCTGGGCCTGTCCAGGACGAACTGCTGGCCCAGTTTAACCTGGCGGCGAAAAAGAACACCGACGCGGGCGCGGAAGTCGTGATCGCCGCCGGCGGCGTCGTCATGGCGCTGCTGGCCCATGCCGGCATTCATGCGACCGAGGATGGCGTGCCGATCCTGAACGGTATTACCAACCTGGTGAAACTCGCCGAGGCCGCAGTGAAGATGGATCGCATCATGGGCGGACGTTTCGTTTCGAAAAAATGCGTCTACGCGCCGCCGCCGCCGAATATGATCGAGACATTCCGCAAGCATTACGGGGCGGATATTTATCCAACGGTGCAAGCACCGTGAGCCTGATTTTGAAAGCGGCGCTGGCGGATTATCCGCATGTGACGGCGCTGAAGGACGGCGCGGTTCGGTCGGACCTGGTGTCCTTCGACTGGGAAACGGTAACCCCGATCACACGCGCCTTCCGCCGCATGGTCCGCACCGGCGATTTCGATCTTTGCGAAATAGCCCTGACGACTCACGCGCAGGCGGCAGCTTTTGGCAAAGGGTTGACGGCGCTGCCAGTGGTGGTGTTCCGGGGGTTTCATCACGCGGCGCTGCTGTGTTCGAAGAATTCGCCGTTGCGCGGGCCGGCCGATCTGGCGGGGAAGCGCATCGGAGTCCGGGCCTGGTCGCAGACAACGGGCGTCTGGCTGCGGGGGATTCTGCTGGAGTCGTATGGGGTCGATCACCGCTCCATCACCTGGGTCACCGAGGAAGACGCGCACGTCCAGGAATATCGCGATCCACCGAATGTGGAACGGATCGAGCCAGGTCAGGACCTGAAGGCAATGCTGTTGTCGGGAGACATCGACGCGGGGATCGCCCTGACTGGGTTGGACGAATCGTTAACCCGGACGGTCATTCCGGACGCGGACAATGCAGCGGCGGCGTGGTTCGCGAAGACCGGGGCTTATCCGGTCAATCATGTCGTTTGCGTGAAAACAGCGCTGCTGACCGAAAATCCCGGACTGGGCGCCGAACTGACACGGATGTTTTTCGCAGCGAAGGCCACCGCGCGGGAGGAGAGTTCGGAAGCGCGGTACGCGTCGATCGTAGGCGGCGATCCCCTGCCCTACGGTCTGGAAACAAACCGTCCCGGCATCGAACTGTGTCTGCGCCATGCGGCGGAGCAAGGGCTGGTACCGCGGGTCTATACGCCTGAGGAATTGTTTTATACGGGAGGTTGACGATGCAAATCCCTCGGCTGAATGGGGTTATCAAGGCGCTGGAATCCGGGAAACCGGCTTTCGCGCCGTTCACCGGCGCGGAGATCAACAATGCGCTGACCATTTCCGGCGCACCGTTCGACGGCGTCGTGTTCGAAATGGAACATAACCCGTACGACATCAAGGCGCTGCGCGACTGCATGCAATATATGCTGAACCGCCGCCAGATCGTCGAGTCCGGATCGATCGCCCCCGCCGTCGCGCCCTTCGTTCGCATTCCGCCGAATGGCAGCGAGCGGATGCAGTGGATCGCCAAACAGGTTCTGGATATCGGCGTGTACGGGATCGTCTGGCCGCACGTGTCCTCGGTCGACGAAGCCCGGAGCGCGGTGGCGGCGTGCCGTTACCCGCGGCCGCGCGCGGCGCAATACTACGAACCGGCGGGTCAGCGCGGCGATGCGCCGCGGACGGCGGCCCGGTACTGGGGCCTGACAGACCAGGAATATTACAAGAAAGCCGATGTCTGGCCGCTGAATCCCGACGGGGAAATCATGTGCGTGATCATGTGCGAGGAAAAGCGCGCGATCGCCAATCTGCCGCGGATGCTGGAACAGGTCGAAGGGATCGGCGCCGTCCTCATCGGCGAAGGCGATTTATCCCAGGACCTGGGCTTTCCCCGTCAATACGGCCATCCCACAGTGGCCTCGGCCATTTCGGATATTCTCGCGATCTGCAAACAATACAACGTGGTCTGCGGTCATCCGCATGTGGACGCGAACAACGTGGAGGCATTGATCGAACAGGGATTCCGGTTCCTGATGCCCGGCGTGGTGCCGTCCTTCGCGGCGTTGGAAAAAGGGTTGAAGGCGTCTGGGCGGGCATAGGGCGAACACGGGATTTTTGGGGGGATACCGCTCCCCCCCTTGTGTCGCTTCAATTGGCCAGGATTGGCAACAAAACGGAACTGGCGCGGCTTCCGCCCATGAAAACCGTGTTGCGCGCGACGCGCTTCCGCCGCGCCTTTCCCTCTGGTTCCCCGGTATTCGGATTGACATCGAATTTTGGAAAATTGGACGACGACACGTCCAGGCGGATGCGATGTCCCGGCTGAAACAGATTGGCGGTAGGGAACAGAACGATCTGGATGCGGACAATTTCCCCGGGCACGCGGAAACGTGGCGCCGCCGGGTCCTCCGCGTAACGCAGGCGGCAAATTCCATCCGTCAGGTTCATCGCGTAACCCCGCGGATAATCGGCGGAGGGCGGGTGAACGTCGATCAGCTTCGCGGTGAAATCGGTGTCGGGGCCGTCCGTTTCGACCCATATCCCGGCCTCGACCGGGCCGGCGATTCGCAGTGGCGCGGTCAAAGGCGCCGTTTGGAAACTCAACACATCCGCGCGCAAGGACAATGGCAGATAGGGTGGTGCGCAGCCGAAGAACGCCGGCGATTCGACCTGGTCGAAGGCCCCGGCGGACGCAATCGGCTCCAGACTTGTAAAATTGCCGCCGATCGTGGGCACGGGCCGCGCGGGATCGAAGTCGTATTCTATCGCCGATACCGCAGCCAGGTCCGGCGACAGGCGGCCATCGTCATGCAGATGAAACGGAACCATTCTTGTGTTTGGCGGTGGCCACGACGGCGCCTCGATCCAGGTGCCGCCATGGTCGAGTTTTCCGGTTGCCGTCCGGCGGCCCGATCCGCCGCCCATGACGAAAATCCTGACATTCGGTTCATGCAGCGGCGCACCTTTGACGACGTGATCGAAGAAACGCAACCGGTAGGCTCGCCAATCTCCGGCCCAATGGTCCAGTGGCGCGGCCGATCCGAAGGATACGTCGCCAAACACCGAATCGGACCGGTCGCCATGCGTCCAGGGTCCCAGAATCAAACGCTGCGGCCCCCTGCCCGCTTCTGTCAGTCCAAGATAATTTGTTACCGCCGTCAGCGAATAGGGGTCGTACCAGGACGACATGTGAACACAGGCCGCCCGGCTGTAAGTTCGATAAAACCCTTCGGTCCAAATGCCGGCTTGGCGCCAGAAATCGTCCAATGCGCCATGCGTCCATTGTTCGAACAAATATTTTTCGTAATCGGGATGATGGCGTAGCGGGGAACGCCCAGGGAACCAGGGGAGACGGGAAAACCAGTCGCGAATGTTTTCGGCGGCCAGCGCGGCTTGCATCACGGGACCCGCCATCGCTTCCGGCGAAACCAATGCATTTCGAAAAGCCCAGGATGCTTGTTTCATCTCAAAGGCACCGTTCTGGCGAATGCCAGAGCGCCAGGCGTTGGAAAACCCGCCGCAATCCAGGATTTGCGCGACAACGCCCGGCGCGTCGAGGCAGCCAAGCGCGGCCTGGGTATGCGCACAATAAGACAGTCCCATGGTGCAGATACGGCCGTCGGACCAGGATTGTTCCACCAGCCACGCGCAGGTATCGTAACCGTCTTCGCCGTCGGACAGATATTTGACAAAGATGCCTTCCGACCCATGACGGCCACGGGTGTCCTGATAAACGACAGCATAACCATGGGCAGTGAAATACGCCGCGATTTCGGCGCGCGAGGCCGCTGTCGCATCGGCCGCCGTGACTTCGCTTCGGCTGGTATCCTCGCGTCCGTAAGGGGTGCGTTCCAGTACCACGGGAAACGGGCCCGCGCCGTCCGGTAAATACACATCCGTCGCGAGCCGGATACCGTCGCGCATCGCAACCAGGAATGTTTCGGGCATGTCCACACCTCCGCCGGGGATTTTGCCACCAGTGCCCAGGATGCGATAGGGTCTTGGCATGGACACGATCAGCGAATTCCGGGCCTCGGTTTGCCCGCACGACTGCCCTTCCACCTGCGCCTTGTCGGTGGAGGTCATTGGCGGCACCCGCATTGGGGCTGTGCGCGGCGCCGAGGATAACAGTTATACCTCTGGCGTCATCTGTTCGAAGGTCAGCCGTTACGCGGAACGGGTTCATCATCCGGACCGTCTGACTCACCCGCTGCTACGCACGGGACCCAGGGGATCGACACAGTTTAAACAAATAGGCTGGGACGAGGCGCTGGACCGGATCGCGGGAGAATTTGCCACGATAACCGCCAGGCATGGCGCCGAGGCGGTCTGGCCGTTCTTTTTCGCCGGCACGATGGGCCTGGTGCAGCGCGACGGCATTAATCGCCTGCGGAATGTCATGCGTTACTCGCGGCAGAAAATGACGATCTGCACGACGCTTCCGGAAATCGGCTGGAACGCGGGCGTGGGGATGAGCCGGGGGATCGACTCGCGGGAAATGGCGCAATCCGATCTGATCGTGATGTGGGGCGGCAATCCCGTGTCCACGCAGGTCAACGTGATGACCCATGTCACTCGCGCGCGAAAGGAACGCGGCGCGCAATTCGTGGTGATCGACCCTTACCGAACGCCCACGGCGGCGGTCGCGGACTGGCATCTGGCGCCGCGGCCCGGTACCGACGGCGCGCTGGCCTGCGCGGTCATGCACGTGGCATTCCGCGACGGTTACGCGGACCTCGATTACCTCGCGCGGTACACCGATTTTCCGTCCGATTTAAGGCAGCATCTTTCGTCGCGGTCCCCGTCATGGGCAGCCGAACTCACGGGCCTGTCTGTCGAAGATATTGAAAAGTTCGCACGGCTTTATGGCGCGACGGAACGAAGTCTGATCCGCGCGGGCTACGGCTTCGCCCGGGGACGGAACGGGGTCGCCAACATGCACGCGGTCAGTTGCCTGCCCGCCGTCACCGGCGCCTGGAAACACCCCGGCGGTGGCGCGCTGTGGTCGAACCGCGGCATGTACCATTGGAATAAAACGCTCATCGAGGGTCTCGACGCGGTCGATACCAAAATCCGCATGCTCGACATGAGCCGCGTGGGCAGTGTGCTCACGGGCGACCGCTCCGAACTGCGCGACGGGCCTCAGGTCCACGCGATGCTGATCCAGAACACCAATCCCCTCACCGTGTGCCCCGATTCCAATCGGGTCCGGCGCGGCTTTTCGCGCGACGATCTGTTTGTGGCGACCCACGAACAGTTCCTGACCGAAACAGCCCGCTGGTCCGATATCGTGTTGCCGGCGACCATGTTCATGGAACACGACGATTTGTATCAGGCGGGTGGGCACAGCCATATCCAAATCGGTCCCAAACTGATCGACCCGCCCGGAGAATGCCGCTCCAATCACGAGGTCATTCAGGCGCTGGCCCGCCGTCTGGGTGCCAGGCACCGCGGCTTCGATATGACGGCAATGGAAATCGCCGATGAAACGCTGCGCGTGTCCGGCTGGCCGGATGCCGAAACCGTGCAGCGCGAACGTTGGATCGACGCCATGCCGCCATGGGAGGAAACGCATTTCCTCAACGGGTTCCTGCAGCCGGACAAGAAATTTCATTTTGCGCCGGACTGGGCGCGGTTCGGCGATAACCACGCGATCATGCCGAAACTGCCGGATCATATGACATCGATCGACGAGACCGGCCCCGGCCGCCCTTTCCGCCTTGTCACCGCACCCGCACGCAGTTTTCTGAATACCAGCTTTTCGGAAATGGCCTCCGGCCGCAAACGCGAAGGGCGTCCCTCTGTTCTGGTCCATCCCACCGACGCCGCGCTTCTGGGAATTTCCGATGGCGGAAAGGTCCGTCTTGGTAACAATAGAGGAGAAGTCGTGCTGCACGCCAAATTCGCCGCCGGTCAGCAAGCGGGAGTCCTGGTATCGGAAAGCGTTTGGCCCTCGGAATGTTTCGAAGGCGGCATCGGCATTAATGCCCTCACCAGCGACGATCCTGGGCCGCCCGCCGGTGGGGCCGTATTTCACGACACGGCAGTCTGGTTACGCGCGGAGGCCGGCTGATCGGCCCAGGGTTGCACGCCTGTCTGCTTCATGCTGATCTTGTAGATAACGCGTGCCTAAAGAAATGGGCCGCGATAACCAACCAGGAGAGGCGCCATGGATCAGGTTGAATCACGCACCATGAAGAAGGTGTTCCGGCATATCGTTCCATTTCTCATGATATGCTACTTTTTCAACTTCCTCGACCGTGTCAATGTCGGCTTTGCCGCGCTCGACATGAACAAGGACCTTGGCTTCACTGCCTCCGTTTACGGGTTCGGCTCGGGCATCCTGTTCGCCGCGTATATGATTTGCGAAACGCCGTCCAATGTCCTGCTCGT
>JAYWAX010000639.1:0-3100 GCA_043782125.1 Acetobacteraceae bacterium
CCGGCAGGATCAGGGTCGCGATGCCGCCGGGCGCGGCGCGCGCAGCCTGCACGGCCCGTGCAGCGTCACCGGCCACCGACGCGGCGCTCGTCGATTCGCAGAGCCACGACGAGACCGGGCGCGCGAAGCCGGCGACGTCGGAAGTCAGCGGCGCGTCGTACTGCCGGTGCCAGCTGGCGTGGTCGCCGACCACGTTGACAATCGGGGTCGCGGCGCGCCGTGCGTTGTGCAGATTGGCGAGGCCGTTGGCGAGGCCGGGTCCGCAATGCAGCAACGTGGACGCGGGTTTGCCGGTGACGCGCGCGTAGCCGTCGGCGGCCCCGGTCACCACGCCTTCGAACAGGCCGAGAATGCAGCGCATACCAGGGACGCGATCCAGCGCGGCGACGAAGTGCATCTCCGACGTGCCAGGATTGGTGAAACACGTATCGACGCCGCTTTTCAGCAGCGAATGTACCAGGCTTTCGGCGCCGTTCATGGCCTTGGGTCTCCCGTTCGAGGTCTGGACCGGGGATATCCGGTTCGGGGGGCGATGGCCAGAGCGGGCGCGATTGACCTCGTCCCGGTCGGTCGTCAGGGGTTTTGAAAAATCCGGGAGCACGCGGCATGGCCGTCATAAACAGTAATTATTATCATCGCCTCTCGACGATGTTGCGGGGAGAATCCTTCGACCTGTCTGTTATGCCAGACGGGCCACGCGCGAATTATGTCTATCTGGCACCGCGCAGCATGCATATCGGGCAATACTGGTCTTTCCAGCCGGCGTCCGCCCGGGGACCAACATACGCGGCGTCCAGCGGAATTTTAACATACCGGGTGTCGTCGCGGTTCAAAGGCATCACGATGGATCTGGAGTTCGTGAACGGCGGGACCGACGACCTACGTGTCCGTCTTGTCTCCAGGGGCGCTTACACCGGACAATTCTGGATCATGACCGACGCCGGCCGCCCCGGAGTGGGCGACGTCGGTCTTACCGGAGCATATGTGAATTTGACAACAACGACCCTCCACGGCGCGGGTTACAAACTAGATGTCACGTAAGGCGGCGCGTGGAATAATTATGGAATCATGAGGCCGTCGGGCCAAAACGCCGGCCAGTTTTGGCGAATGGAAAGGACGCCGGTGGGCGTCGCGGCCTGACCTCGCGGCCTCACATTATTCTGGAGCGAAGAGAGGGCGGCAACCGCATGGCCGCCCGGGCTTTATCCACGGGCGAAGGCTCGAACGCCTACCGCGGCATCGGCCAGCGCGTACAGTACTGGCCGGTCGTCTTGCGCGCCAACTACCCGCAATTGCCGGTAAAATGGTTCGATGAACGCCCGCAACGGCCGCGCGGCGAGGATCGCGGGCAAAGCCCGGGGGGTAATGACCCAGATATCGTATTCCTCATCGGTCACGCCCAGGTAGTCCGCCAATGAGCACTGTTCGTCGTGACCGGACTCGTTCCAGGCTTCGACGAAATCGTCTGCGTCCGTGATCGTCGCAAGGCCGCGGCCATGCAGCTTTATAAATGTTGGCGCCTCCTTAACGGCCTCAGACACGAATTCGTCTTCCTTTCCGGTTCGGTTCGATGGTCACGCCCGTCACCGCGTGAATGACGCCGACGTGGCGCCCGCGCGTGTCGAAAACCTCGATCTCGCCATGCAGCGCGTCCAGGGTAAATATCCGCCCGTCCGCGCCGCGCCATCGGCGCACGCCGTAGATGTACCCCACCGCCTGGACTGGTCCAGGAAATCCGGTTTCGGAATTTGAATGCGACCCAACCCTGGACCTGTGCGCGCGCCACCGACAAAATGCCCGGCGCCGGGATATTTTACCTGCCAAACCTCGACCAAACATGAACGCGGCGCACGGGACTTGACCCCGCCAACCCCTCCTTCAAACTCCGCCCCAACAGCCGGAGGAACCGCCTATGTCCGA
The DNA here is from genome assembly GCA_043782125.1 of Acetobacteraceae bacterium. Lineage (GTDB taxonomy): Bacteria > Pseudomonadota > Alphaproteobacteria > Acetobacterales > Acetobacteraceae > Rhodopila. The sequence goes on from JAYWAX010000639.1 coordinate 1,921, forward strand.
AACCTTTCGCCAGGAAACCCGCGTTTGGCTCGACGCCAATTGCCCCTCGGCCATGCGCACCCGCATGCCGGAAGAAGAACAGGTCGCCGGCGGCAAACGCGCCGAATACGTCCGGCCCGAGCAAAAAATCTGGCTGGACCGCATGGCCGAAAAAGGCTGGACCGCACCCGCCTGGCCAAAAAAATACGGCGGCGGCGGGCTATCCGGCGACGAAGCCATGATCCTCGAAGAAGAAATGCAAGAACTGGGCTGCCGCGCGCCGTTACGCGGCATGGGATTGTCCATGCTCGGCCCGGTACTGCTGGAATACGGGACAGAGGAACAGCGCCAGGAACACATCCCCAACATCGTCAGCGGAAAAATCCGCTGGTGCCAGGGATATTCCGAGCCTGGATCGGGCTCCGATCTCGCCAGCCTGTCCACCCGCGCGGTGCTGCAAGGCGAGCACTTCCTCGTCAACGGTCATAAAATCTGGACATCCAACGCGCATTTGTCCGACTGGATTTTTTGCCTGGTCCGCACCGACCCCACGGTGAAAAAGCACGACGGCATCAGTTTCTTGCTGATCGACATGAACGATCCCGGCGTGCGCGCGAATCCGATTCGGCTGATCTCCGGAAAATCCGTTTTCTGCGAAACGTTTTTCGACAATGTCCAGGTCCCCGCGAGCCACCTCGTGGGACAACTTAACAAAGGCTGGACCATCGCGAAAGGCCTGCTGGAACACGAACGCAAGGGCATCGGCGGCATCGGCGCCCGCAACGCGGCCAAGTTCGAGGTCACGCCGGAAGGTCTCGCCAAACATTATGCGGGCGAGGAAAACGGCCGCATCGCCGACTCCGGATTGCGCGATAAAATCGCGACCTATTCGATGAACGCGCACGCCTTCCAACTGACGCGCCGCCGCGCCGCCGAGGAAGCCGAATCCGGCGCGCCCCCCGGTCCAATGTCGGCGATGTTCAAATATTATGCGACAGAACTGAACAAAACCCGTTACGAAATGCTCATCGCCGCCGAAGGCTTCAACGCACTGGGCTGGGAAGGCGAACCTTATACCGAGGACGAAATACGCCTGACCCGCGAATGGCTTCGCTCTAAAGCCAACACAATTGAGGGCGGAACATCGGAAATCCAGCTTAACATTATCGCGAAACGCGTCCTGGCGCTGCCGGATTGATGT
>JAYWAX010000640.1:0-3097 GCA_043782125.1 Acetobacteraceae bacterium
GGAAAACACCACGATCGTCGAAGGCGCCGGCAAGAAGGAGGACATCCAGGGCCGTTGCGGCCAGATCCGGGCGCAGATCGAGGAGACCACCTCGGACTACGATCGCGAGAAGCTGCAGGAGCGTCTGGCGAAGCTCGCCGGTGGCGTCGCCGTGATCCGCGTCGGTGGCAGCACCGAAGTGGAAGTGAAGGAGCGCAAGGACCGCGTGGACGACAGCCTGCACGCGACCCGCGCCGCGGTCGAGGAAGGCATCGTTCCCGGTGGTGGCGTGGCCCTCGCCCGCGCCAGCAAGATCCTGTCGGAGCTGAAGGCCGACAACGACGACCAACGCTTCGGGATCGAGATCATCCGCAAGGCGATCCAGACCCCGCTGCGCCAGATCGCCGAGAACGCCGGTGAGGACGGGGCCGTGATCGCCGGCAAGACGCTGGAGAACGACTCCTATAACTTCGGCTTCGACGCCCAGACCGGCGAGTACAAGGACCTGGTCGCGGCCGGCATCATCGACCCGACCAAGGTGGTCCGCACCGCGTTGCAGGATGCGGCGTCCGTCGCCGGCCTGCTCGTGACCACGGAAGCGATGGTCGCCGAGCGTCCGGAGAAGAAGTCGGCCGGCGGCGGCATGCCCCCGGGTGGCGGCGGCATGGGCGGCATGGGCGACATGGATTTCTGATAGCGCCGGGATTTCCGATAGCGCAGGGATTTCCGATAGCGCAGGGATTTCCGGTAGCGCCGGGATTTCCGGTAGCGCCGGGATTTCCGGTCCTTTCGGATCGCATGTGCCAGGGGAAGAAGCGGGTCGAAAGGCCCGCTCTTTTCTTTCATGGCATTTTGTTTTATTATCGAAACATATTGCATGGCGTGCCCGCCATTTACATTCTTGTTTCCCCGCGTATGGCGCGCGATTTTCCCCCGCGCACGTAGCGCGCGACAGGGCGGGCGCTGGCCAACCGCGTTGACAGGGCACTCGCTTTCTGCGCCAACTGCCAGTTGCAATCGTACTTTGGCTTGGCTTGCCGCGCTTCCCGCCTCTCGAGTTCCGTCTGTCGGGCGCCCATCAAGAGATCCAAAAGGCCCGGTTGTTCAGGAACCCCGCATCATGCGCGGTTCACAGGACGGAGACACACACTTCATGGCTAGCGGTACGGTCAAGTGGTTCAATGCCACGAAAGGCTTCGGGTTCATCATGCCCTCCGACGGGGGACGCGATGTATTCGTACACATAACTGCGGTCCAGGCCGCTGGTTTGCGTGGACTGAACGAGGGACAGGCCCTTGCCTACGAGGTCACGACGGAGCGCGGCAAGACCGCCGCCACGAACCTCAAACTTTCCTAACCCGCGACAAGGAGGAACCACACCATGGCCCAGGGGACCGTGAAGTGGTTTAATGCCACGAAAGGTTTCGGATTCATCATGCCGCAAGATGGCGGCAAGGATGTGTTCGTCCACATTACCGCCGTTCAGGCCGCCGGCCTGAAGGGATTGAATGACGGACAGAAGGTCAGCTTCGATATCGCCATGGAACGCGGCAAGGCCGCGGCCACGAATTTGAAGCTCGCCTGATCCTGACGTGATACCGCCCGCCGTGGCCAGGCTTCTGGTCACGGCGGGTGGGTGGTCAGCCGGAGTGGAACAGCATGTTCTCGTTGCCCGAACTGAAGGCCGCGAGGGCCGTTGTCCATGCCGGTTTCCCTGGTACGCCGCAATACGTCTGGCCCTTGCTCTCGGCGCGTTGCGGCGCCGAGGTCTGGGTCAAGCACGAAAACCACACCCCGACCGGCGCTTTCAAGATACGCGGCGGTCTGGTGTACGCCGAGCGCCTGAGGCGCGAACGCCCCCATGTCGCCGGCATCGTGTCGGCCACACGCGGCAATCATGGACAATCCCTTGCCTGCGCCGGTCTACGGCATGGCATTGCCGTGACCATCGTCGTGCCGCGCGGCAACAGCGCCGAAAAGAACGCGGCCATGCGCGCGTTCGGCGCGACCCTGATCGAACACGGCGAGGATTTCGAGGCGGCGCGGGAAGAGGCCGTCCGTCTGGCCGGGGAACATGGATGGGAATTCGCTCCCTCCTTCGCGCCCGATTTGGTCAAGGGCGTCGCCACGTACTCCCTGGAATTGTTCCAGGGGGCGCCGGCACTGGACGCGCTGTATGTTCCGATCGGTCTCGGGTCCGGCATCTGCGGTGCGATACTGACTCGCGACCTGTTGGGTTTACCGACCGAAATCATCGGCGTGCAGGCCACGGGCGCGGATTGTTACGCACGCTCGCTGGCGGCCGGTCAGGTCGTGGTGATGAACAGGGCCGACACGCTGGCCGACGGTATCGCCGTGCGTCAGCCCGATCCGGTGGCGTTCGACATCATCCGGCGCGGCGTGTCCCGTATCGTCAGCGTATCCGACGCCGAGATCGGCACCGCGATCCGCGCCTTCTGGACGGACACGCACAATCTGGTGGAAGGCGCCGGCGCGGCACCCCTGGCCGCGTTGCTGCGGGAAGGCGAGCGGATGGCGGGCAAGCGCGTGGGCCTCGTCGTCAGCGGCGGTAATATCGACCTCGACCTGTTCCGGCGTTGGATCGGGGGTTGAATTGCCTTATACCAACTGACCCAATCCTTGACGTATCGTTTTCCCTTCCCGTCATGCCCCGGCTTGACCGGGGCATCCGTCGCGGCACGGTGCTGGTGAGGATGCCCCGGTCAAGCCGGGGCATGACGGTGAGGCGATCGTACGTCAGTGGTTGGGTCAGTTGGTATTATCGTGTCGTTGGCGTAACTCCCAACGCCTTCAGTTCGTCCGCGTGTTTCTCCACGATATCCCGAAACACATCCTGTGCCCATTTCGTTCCGGCGTTTTGCGATTCCACGGCGATTTGTTGCAGCATCCGCAATGATTTCCGGCCGAGGGGTGTTTCGTAGAAGGAACGAAGGGATTTCAGTTCCTCAAGGGTGAAGCGCGCGGCCCAGATGTCGGCGATCACCGTGTTCAGTTCGCCGAGATGCTGACGCAACTCCGGCATGATGATGTCGTCCAGCGCCTTTTTCACATCGGCCTGTGGATTCCGCGCGGCGATCGAGGTCTGGATCTGGCTCCG
>JAYWAX010000641.1:0-8544 GCA_043782125.1 Acetobacteraceae bacterium
CCTCCGATCACCAGCGCGGCCCCGATCAGATGCGCGCCACTCAGCCGTTCTTTCAACAGTACAGCGGCGATCAGGGTGCTGATGATGGTGACCGACGCCGGATGGATTACGGCCCCGTGTGCCAGCGGCGCGAACGCATAACCGCCCATTTGCATCAACGCGAAACCTGGGCCGGCGAGGAGGGTCAGGATCAAGGCCCTTCGCCACCCGATACCGGCGAGTCCGGGTAGGCCCGCGCCGATCCAGAATGGCAGCAGGACCAATCCCGATACGCCGAAACGCATCAGGATCAGGTCGCCCGGGCTCAGGCCCGCGACTACTCCCGCCCGCGCCGTCGCGAACGACAGCGACGCCCCGAGCGCGAGGACGCAGCCGCAGAAATAACCCCAGGCGTCAGACTGCGTATTGGGCAAGAACCGGCGAAGGCCCGCCGCGGCGGGCGGCGTTCCGGTCATCGATCGCGGCCGCTAACCGGCGGCCGCGATTTTATCCTGGGTTTTGGTCTCGAAATCGCTGGCGTCGTGACGCTCGTGCAATTGCTCCGAAAGCTCGCCACGGACGCGGTTGACCATGCGTCCGCGCTTCACGGCCGGGCGCGCGAGAATGGCATCCGCCCAACGCAGGACGTGCTTGTACTCCTGAACTTGCAGAAATTCGGCGGCGCCGTAGCTCCAGCCCTTCACCATGCCGCCGTACCAGGGGAACACGGCCATATCGGCGATCGTATAGTCCGCGCCGCCCAGATACGCATTGTCCGCGAGGCGCCGGTCCAGCACGTCGAGCTGGCGCTTTACCTCCATCGCGAAACGATCGATCGCGTATTCGATCTTGATTGGCGCGTATTGGTAGAAATGGCCGAACCCGCCGCCAAGATAGGGCGCGCTGCCCATCTGCCAGAACAGCCATGACAGGCACTCGGCGCGGGCCGCGGGAGCGGTGGGCAGGAACGCGCCAAATTTTTCCGCGAGATGCATCAGGATCGCGCCGGACTCGAACACGCGGATCGGCTCTGGGCCGCTGCGATCCAGCAGCGCCGGGATCTTGGAGTTGGGATTGACCGCGACGAAGCCGCTGCCGAATTGATCGCCGTCGTTGATCTTGATCAGCCAGGCATCGTATTCGGCGCCTGCGTGGCCAAGTGCCAGCAGCTCTTCCAGCATCATCGTCACCTTCACGCCGTTCGGAGTGCCCAGGGAATAAAGTTGCAGGGGATGACGTCCAACCGGCAATTCCTTGTCATGTGTCGCACCGGCGATCCGACGGTTGATGCTGGCCCATGCGCCGCCGTGTTCCTGACTTCCGGTCCAGATTTTCGGCGGGGTGTATTCTGCTTTATCGGCCATGGTGAAATCTCCTGTCGGTGGTTCAGGCGGCGGACGGGTAGTTGGATGGGAACAGCGCCCGCAGCGCCTGTTCGTCGCGCTCCTGCTTGAAGGCATGATCGGTGCCGACTGCGCGGGCGCGGGCGACGGCGGGGCGTGCCTCGATCGTCGCGAACCATGTCTTGATGTTGGGATATTCGCCAAGCGGATCGGCCGCGTCCTTCATGACGCGCGACGCACGATCGATCCAGCCCCACAGCGACATATCCGCGATCGTGTAGCTGTCACCCACCAGGAACGCGCGGCCCGCGAGGTGGTCTTCCACCACCTGATAATGGCGTTCCGCCTCTCGCCGGTAACGATTGCGGCCATACTCCGAGCCCTCGGGCGCGACATATTGAAAATGCACCGCCTGGCCGGAAAATGGGCCAAGCCCCGAGGCGATGAAAAACAGCCAGGACAGCAGTTCCGGGCGGTCTTCTGGCGCGCCAAGGAATTTTCCGCTTTTGTCGGCCAAATACAACAGGATCGCGGTCGAATCGAAGACCCGCGCTTCCCGCCCGCCGGGTCCGTCCGTGTCGACAATGGCCGGCACCTTGGCGTTCGGATTGATCTTTGTGAAAGCCGGCAAATGCTGCTCGCCCTTGCTGGTGTCTACCGGCACAACCTCATACGGTATGCCCGCTTCTTCCAGAAACAGCGAGATTTTGGCGGGGTTCGGTGTGGGATGATAGTAAAAACGGATCATGTCGCGTTCCTTGTTTGATTCGGTTTTCCGGTTCCCAGTGTGCCCAGGGAATGGCGGGCGGCGCCTTCCAGCACCGCGCGATCGGGGAAACCGCGCGCCAGGACACGCAGTCCCATGACCGTGGTCAGCAGCGAACACGCGGCGTCCCCTGGATCGATTCCCTGCGCGACGGTGCCGTCTTGCTGACCGGCGATGACGCAGCGCCGGAAGAATGATTCAAGCTCGCCCATGCGTACCGCGACGACATCGGCGATCCCGGGGTCGTGCGGTGCCACCTCCAGCGCCGCGTTGGCGAGCATGCAGCCGAGGCGGCTTTCAAGGGACCGCTCGACGATTTCCAGCAGAAAGGCTTCGATCGCCCGCCTTGGCGGCAAGGATGCTTCCAGGCGGGCGATCCGCGCGCGCATGTTGGCGTCCAGATAACGGTCGAGACATTGGGTAAACAGCGTCCGTTTGTCGCCGAACGCGTTGTAGACGCTGGCCTGGCCCAGACCCATCGCCTCGCCGAGATCGCGCACGGAGGTGGCGGCGTAGCCATCGGCCCAGAAGCGCCGCATCGCGGCGTCGAGTGCCGTGTTTTCATGGAAGCCGCGGGGACGGGGCAATCGGGGTTCCTGGAGTTTGGACTGTATTAAAGCGTTTGCTACAGAACTCCGTGGTCTTTGGCAAGGGGCCTCGATCGCCATGCCGCGCCTCGCGGAACCGCTTGTTTCACTCTCCCTGGCGCGGCCGGTTCCGGTTAGAGCGGTTTCCCGTCAGGTTGCACTGCCCACGAATCGCCATCCTCGTTCCCAGCAATAATGGAGAACCGCTTTCCCTACCGGCTTGAATCGAACGGCTCGCCCAGATCGCGGCTGCGATGGAGCCGCCGGGCGATCTGAGGCAGATAACCCGGTCCAATCGCGGTACGATGCGACGTCTCCTCGAAACTCACCCGCCGCTCGTACTGGGCCAGATCCCACCAGGCGGAGGCTTTCCGCATGGGAATCAACGTCGCGCGCGTCGTCTCCGGCCGCCCGATCGGCGCCTGGACCGTTTTCAGCGTGCCAGGCTCGGCTCCCGTCACGTAACGAATGTTGCTGACCAAGCCGCGCAAAACCCAGCCGGCGCCGTCGCGCGCCGTTGCACCCGCCGCGATATCGACGCGTTCGACGGGCCGAAGGGCTTCGCCACACAGCGTCCGCGTGCGGACAACGCGCCACGCTCCGTGCTCGCCGCCACGAAAACTGAACAGATTGGTCATGCTGCCTTCCGGCCGCTTACGCCGCGAGGGCCGACAAAATGGGCCAGGCGGCGGCGCCGTTGACCCGGAATGTTTCGACCACGGCGGGCGGAATGACATCGGTCACGGCGCGTTTGAACGCTTGCCGTGCCTGGATGGTCTCCAGCCATGCTTTCGCCCGCGGCCGCGCGGCGATCAGCGCGCCCATGCCCAGATGATCGATCCGGGTCAAAAACGGCACCACCGCCGTATCGGCTGTGCTGAACGCCGCACCCGCCAGGTACGGCGTCTCCGCCAACTGTACTTCCATCTCATCGAGCAGACGGAGATAGCAGCCGACGGCGGGTTTCATCTCCGGTGCCGCGACGCCGTGATCCAACACGCTTTGACGCGCCGCACGCCGCGCGGGATCGGCGATCGCGGCGACCAGAGCCGCGAGTTCATCCTTCGGCTTCTGGATCAGCATGGGCCGAAAGGCGATCGCATAGGTCAGCACGCCGGTAAAGGGATGCACCTCGTCGATCGTCTTGTCCCACAGCCGCGCACGGGCTCGATCGCGCGGCGAGGCCGGCCGCAGCGGGTTCTCCGGGAACACTGCGTCCAGATATTCGGCGATGACGCTGGATTCCCGGAGCGCGAACCCGTCATGCACCAGGGTCGGCACCTGGCCCATGCGGTTCAGCGCGCGGTATTCCGGCCGGTGTTGCCCGCCATTGAACAAATCGACCGGATGGCTGGTCCAGGCCAGGCCCTTTTCCTCCAGCACCAGGCGGGCGCGTTCGGACGCCGTCGAAACCGGTCCGTGGTAGAGTTCGAGCATGCGTTACATCTCCCAAAAGCGGTGTTTCGCCGCGATAACCCACGCGGCAGCCCAGACATCGGTGTTCGACTCCGGTCCGAACCAACCGTTACGCCGCGGCCCGGACATTGGTTTGGGCGCGTAGGATCACCCCAGGCCGCGCATCAATGCCGCGACGGCCTCGGGCGAGGCCCCGGAAATTCGGGCGTTGGGGCGTCCACCGGCGAGGAAAGCCACCGCCAGCAAAATCTCGTTGGGACGCGGCGCGTCGGGAATGCCGATCGTCATGCTGTGCATCGCGTTATAGTCCCAGGCGTCGTTCATGCCGCCGAAGACGATGTCGATCGGCGTGCCGACGGATCCGGCCTTGGCGTTGCCCGGGATCAGCGCCGGTCCGGCACCCGCGCCCTTGCGCATCGCGAGGCCGATCCGCACATCGATCATGGCGGCGCCGTGCTCAAGGTCTCCATCAGTTCCGACAAGAGCCGCCTTGCCGTAACCGATGGGTTTCGTGTCACCAAGCGCGGTCAGAACACGGGCCGTCAGGATCTCCTCCACCGCCACGGACAGGTCGACGAGACCGGTGAAATCGTCCATCGCTTCTTTGCCCGCGTGCGGATTGCGCAACACCGCAGCTTCCGTCCTGTCCTTCGCGTCAGGGAGGTCACGCAAGTGCGCCGACGACCGCATACCGCAACGCGGGCAGCACCTCGGCAAGATACCAGGGGTTTCGGCGCATCCACCCGGTGCTGCGCCAACTGGGGTGCGGGAGCGGAAAATAGTGCGGCAAGTGCGCGCGAAACCCGCGTACCACCTCGGTCATCGTAGCTTTTTTCCCCCCGCGGAGATACTCGGCCTGAGCGTGAATACCCACCAGCACGGTCAGCCGCCGGTCCGGCATTTCCGCGATCAGGCGATCGTGCCACAACGGCGCGCATTCCGGCCGCGGCGGACGATCCGCCACGTTTGCCGCGCCAGGGTAGCAGAAACCCATGGGCAGCAGCGCGACACGATCCGGATCGTAGAAGACGGTGCCGTCGATGCCGAGCCATTCCCGGAGGCGGTCGCCGCTGTCATCCTGCCACGGCACGCCGCTGGCATGAACTTTCGATCCCGGCGCCTGTCCGATAATGACCAGCCGGGAACCCCTGCCAATCTGCACGATCGGACGTGGGCCCAGAGGCAGGTGGGACGCGCACACGGCGCAACCCCGGACTTCGCGGAGCAGCTTTTCCAATGGCGCGATCATGGCGTTGTCCTTGGCGATCGTGAAGCACGAGGCTGACACCGGTGAGTTCTGTCATCCCGGGCCCCGGTTCGACGGCACGGGAGCGGCGTGCTTATCGCGAGGCGATCGCATGCGGACCAGCCGCCTGGCCGCTCATCGGCGACAAGACCGCCAGTGCGACCTGGGAGGCGGTGGGGAGCCAGAGGACCAACGGGATCGGTTGCATCAGACGCAAAGCGAACGGAGCGGTCAACAGACCGGCCACCGCCGGACAGCGAAGAAACGCGTGCGCGGTCTTTGACACGAGAAGGATATTCATGTTCGCGACCCCCGAACCAATTCGCACATGTTTTGAGAACATCACGCCATCGCCGCCATTTCCCGGCCGCGATGGCATTTTTCGTTACAGACTCGCTGGACTTTTGCTCTTGATCGCCGTCCAGTTGGCGGACGCCTTGCTCAGCGTGCCAGCCTTGTCCTTTTCGAACATACGCAGAATGTCCTCGTTGACGAAGACATAGAGCTTGCCGTCCTGGACCGCCGCGAAATCCGGATCGCCATCGAATTTCTTGCCGGCCGACACACCGAACGCGCAATAACCACCGAACTGAGGTTCATATTTCGCCGGTGCCGCCTTGAACGTGTCGAGATTGGCTTGCGAGACGAAGTAATAAGACTGGCCATCCGCGACGGCGGTGAACTTCGCCGTCCCCTTCTTCGATCCCTGGCCATTGACCAGGGCAACGGGGTCGTGTCCGTGCAGGGCCAGCGGCGCACCTGCCGTCGTATATCCCGAGACGATATTCAGTTCGTCAACCGCATGGGCGGGACGGACGCCCGAGGCCAGCAGTGCCAGGCCCAAGCCCAGTATGGAGAGAGTTTTGTAAGACATGGTATTGTCCTTGTTTTTGAAGAGGGTTTCGTAACGGAAGACGAAGCCGGTCAGGCTGCACGGCGGGCGGCGGCGGTCACGGCCGGAAAGTCAACCTCGGTCTTCGCGACTTCGTTGACGTAGTTGGTCAGGGTGTTGAGTGCGACATGCAGCACGATCTCGACGATTTGCGCATCGTCGAACCCGGCGTGCCTCACGGCGGCGACCTCGGCGTCCGCGACATGACCGCGTTCCCGCACGACCGACAGGGCGAAACGCACGGCGGCGCCGGCCTTCGGATCGTTCGAGGTACCGTTACGATTGGCGGTGATTTCCGCATCGTCGAGACCGGCCACCTTCTTGCCAATGAAGGTATGCGCGGCGAGGCAATAGCCGCAGCCGTTGAATTCCGCCACCGCCAGCGCGATCCGCTCGCGGGTCTTCGCGTCGAGGTTGCCTTTGGCAAGCGCGCCGTTCAGTCCGAAATAGCCCTCAAGCGCCGCCGGACTGTTGGCGATGACGCGAAACAGGTTCGGTACCGAACCAAGTTGCTTCTTCGCGCCTTCGAGCAAGGGTTGTGCCGCCGCGGGGGCGTCGGCGATCGAGGGGATGGTGTGGATACGGGTCATAACCTGGTTCCTTGTCTTGAGGCCGGCCGGAGAAGCAGCCAACGCCAGGAGAGATGGACCTTTTCACTTTCATTGAGTATTCGGAGATATCGGGAATATCTTTTCCGAATATTGGAACAATCGAATGGATCGGTTTGAATCGATGGCCGCCTTCGTCGCGGTATGCGAAGCCGGCGGTTTCTCCGCCGCCGCCCGCAGGCTCGGGACGCCGATCGCGACGATCAGCCGGAGGGTGGCGGACCTTGAACAGCAATTGCAGGTTCAACTGCTGACCCGGACCACCCGCGCCGTGGCGCTCACCGAAATTGGCCAGAATTACTTTGAAACGGCGCGCCGCCTTCTGGAGGAACTTGGGGAGGCCGAACGTCTCGCGACCGGTGAGTACCGCGCGCCGAAGGGCGAACTCGCCGCCGCCGCGCCCATCGTGTTGGGCCGCGTTTACCTGACTCCGATCGTGACGGCGTTCCTTTCGGCTTATCCGGAGGTCGATGTCGATCTGCGGCTCGCGGACCGGATGGTCAATATCGCCGAGGAAGGCATCGACGTCGCACTTCGTGTTGGCGATCTGCCGGACAGCGGCCAGATCGCGGTACGGGTCGGAGAAATTCGCCATATCGTCTGCGCCGCGCCCGATTACCTGGCACGGCGTGGCACGCCGTCGAGCCTGGACGAACTGGCGGCGCATGACTGTGTGACATTTACCGGGCTTGAATCAGCACGGGAATGGGTTTTCCGCCGGGCGGGCCAGGTAACGCGGTTACCGGTGCGCTCCCGCTTCGCGGTGACAACGGCGGAGGCAGCGGTCGACGCCGCCGTGGCCGGTGCCGGGATCACGCGCGTTCTTTGTTACCAGGCGTCTGGTCCCATCCTGGATGGGCGCCTGGAGTTGATACTGCGGGATCATGAGCCACCACCCTTGCCTGTGCATCTGATCTATGCCGGCGGCCGTGTCATGCCTCAGAAGCTGCGTGCTTTTTTGGACTTCGTGGTGCCGCGGTTAAAGCCGAGGCTGGTGTTCGATCCGTGATCGGCGGTGGAAGTCAGGCGGCGGGCCGGAGACCGCCCCAGAGGTGTTTCTATCCCGCGGGTAGCAGCCGCGATAAAATCGAGGCCGTGCCACGCGGCAGGATCTCGGCATGGCGTCCCGGCGGACCAAGGCGGCGCGCCCGCGCCCAGAAGTTGTACGGCGCGCGCGAAGGCGATCACCCCGACGACGCCGGACAGTAGGCCCAGAACGATGACTGGTAGCACCAGCACGCGGACTGGCAAAGCGGCCAGATGGCTGAATCCGGCCTCGGCCAGGTGCCCCGGCGCGCAAACCAATATCGACAGGACCGAAACAACCGAAGCCGCGGCCACCGGATCGATGCCCCAGCGTTTGGCCTGGATCGTGAACCCCGCCCACATGAAACCGGAGGATACGAACATCGCATCTCCGACAGGCGTGACCGCTGAACCCGATAGCAAGCCGGGACCCGCGATGATGGCGAGGCCCGCGACGATCGTCGCCACCCCGCTTACCTGCGCCAGGGTAAGCCGTTCCCAGGACAACAGCGCCGCGCCCAGAGTCTGAGGTGGCCCCCGGAAACTGGACAGGTAGCTAGCAGCCTGTCGGACTTAGGGCCTGGCTACCTGGTTGGCCCGCCGTTAGAATCGCCTTGTCGACTCGCGCCGCCCTCTGGACCCTTCCGATATGGCCAATTTCCGCTCCACCGATCGCCTGAC
>JAYWAX010000642.1:0-3087 GCA_043782125.1 Acetobacteraceae bacterium
AGCATTACTACGCCGCCCTGATCCTCTATCACATCGTGTCCCCGATCGAGCGGGAGTTGGCGGCGGGCAACCAGCCCGCTCTCGACCAGGTGGAAAAAAGACGCACCGTGATGTTCGATATCGCCAACGACGCGGCGGAAAACAGGGAATACGCCGGAGTGCATTATCCCGCGGATACGGCGGCGGGCCGGCGGCTCGCGGCCGCGATGTTCGAGATCATGAAGGCGGTTCTGGCGGAACCCCTGGAGGCCGCCGCCGGGGAATGGAGAAAATGGCGGCAATTCCGTCCGGTGTGAGGGCGGGGAAACACCCCGGATACCGCCACTCCTGACGGTCGCGATCGCGGCGCCATCCCCGGTGCCGCGATCCCCTTTCCCGGCCACGGTGGATGGTGGGGCTTCAGGACCGCTTTCGACGCGCGCCAACACATCCACCGCCGCCATGCGATCATCCGCCGGCGGGAAGCGAACCCCGATAGAGAGCGATATAATCCTCGATGTTCGCCGTCAGGGCAGGCTGGCCCGCCAGCCGGAAGGTCAGGGTCGTCAAAGGTTTTCGGTCTTCCGCCAACCGGCGCAACAGGGCGGCGAGCGCCGCGACGTTTCCCACGGGAAAATGGAAGCCATCGATCCCATCGCGCACTTTCTCCGCCATGCCGCCGATGTCGGAGCAGATCACCGGCCGCCGGTTGCGTAGCGCCTCCTGGATCACGAGCGGCGAATTCTCCCACCACAAAGAGGGCACCAGCACCACATCCACGGACCGCATCAACCGATCCACCCTGTGATGGTCATAGGGGCCGTTGAAACGAACACTGCTCTCCCTGGTCGCCAGACGGTTCAGGAAGCGTGCCTGGAATTCGGGTGGCTGCCCGTGGTAGTCACCGAAAATGTCGAATTGTACGGCGGAACATCCCTCCGCCGCCAATCGCGCGGCGGCGTCGAAGACCATGTCGATGCCTTTCAGGGGCGAAATCTGTCCGAAAAATCCGACCCGCAAACGTCCATCCATCGGCGGTGTCGTCGTCACGGGTTCCCCGTCGGAAGGCGGGGTCAGGTTTTCCAGAACAACCATTTTCTCCCTTGGCAGTCCCCAACTGACATACCGTTCCGCCAGAAACCGACTGGGCGCGACGAAAACATCGACCAGATCGAGAAAACGCGAAATGTAGCGGGATCTCAGGAAGAAATCGGATCGGGAGAATTCCGGAAAGCAACGCTGGCAGCCTTCGGGGCTCGACTGATAACACAGAAGATGGTGTTCCCTGGTCACCATTTGTCCGTAGTGGTGACAGAGGGCGAGATATTCGTGCAGCGTGAGGATGATCCGGCATTCCGGCCGGACGCGGCGCAGATGCTGGAATATCTCGACCCCGAAATTGATGTAATGGTGAAAATGCACCACATCCGGTTCGAGTTCCCGGAACAGCCTCTCGATCGCGGCACGAAAGCGAGGATCGGGATTGGCGAACTTGAACCAGTCGAATCCGGCGGTGTGATAGACATACTCGCGATCCGAAAAAGGCTGGCCCAACACCACACCCGGTTGACCGCCCTCGGCGGATCGGTCGCAGCCGAGAAACCACGCCTCCCAGTCCGGGCGCGCGTTCAGGCCACGAAACAGATGAAAGGCCGCCGTCTCCGCGCCTCCCCGGGTTATCCCGGGATGGCTGTGAGACGCGATGAGAACCCGCATGGGCCGGGTTTCAGCGACGGCCTTTTTCCGCTCCGGACGCCGGATCGGCCGCTGCTTCACCGCTGTCGCGCCGCGATGCTTTCAGCCCAGAGGCGATCGTGCCGCCACGCATTGTAGAGGGTCAGGTTCCCGCGCCAGGTCACGGCGCAACTCTCCTGCGATTTTCTTTCAAGGTGGAACAATCGTACCTCCGGGTCCACGACACAGCGATAGCCTCGCGCCTGAAGTTTCAGGCAGAGATCGGTGTCCTCGAAATCTCCGAGGATGTAGGCCTCGTCGAAACCACCCATTTCCACGGCGAGGGAACGCCGCATCACCATACATGCGCCCGTGATGGCCGGATAGGCTTCCACGCCATTCTCCCGCGGCGGGCGCAAGCCCTTGTCGTGGTGCAACCCGAAGTGGAAGCCGCCACATTCCTCCAGCCGGCTGAAATACATGCCGCGATGCTGCACCGAGCCATTCTCGAACAGCAGCATGGGACCAATCACCCCGATCGCCGGGTCCGCCGTCAGCCGCGCGTGCAGGCGTTCCAGCCAATCGACGCCGCCGGGAAAGACATCGGAATTGACAAAGGCGACGAATTCGCCTCGCGCCCGCGCCAGGCCGATGTTGTTCGCGGGCGCGTATCCAACGTTGCGATCGAGCAGCACGGCCGTGAAAGGAACCTGGAACCGCTCAAAGACCGAAACGAACAGGGATCGTGCCTCCCGCCGCCTTGGCGGATCGTCCAGCACATAGATATATTCGATGTTCGCGCGGTCCGGGTTCGCGGAAAACAGGGCGAGCTGGTACTCCATGTAATCCAGCCTCCCATGCAGCGGCACGATGACGGAGAAGCGCGGCTTGGCTGGGGCCTGCCCGTATTCCAGCACGTCACAGGACGCGGCGGTCTCCAACCGGGTTTGGTTCAGGCGCTCGATGGCCGGACCGAGTACAAGATCGAAAGCCGGCCGCACCTCCGCGTAACGGACATCCACCAGCGAAAGCAACCGCTTTATCGCGGCGATCCCCTCCAGGCGGGAAGGGCGCAGGGCGCGGTAGGCGATCTCATGGCGCGTTGTTTCGATCTCCATATGGAGAGGCGTGCCGGGAATGACGGCGCGCGGCAGGAACGCCACGAACCCGCAACGCGGGTCGCCGAAGCCGTACTGGGCGAAGCCTTCGATCACGTCCGGCCGGTCGGTCCTGATACACGTCTCAAGGTTCATCAGGGACGTGAGCGATCCGCAGCGTATCCGGATCGCGACGATGGAGCGGGGAAGCGACAGACACCACCCCACCAATACGAGCCCATCCGAACCGGCCAGGATCGCCTCGTCGATCTCCAGGAAGACGGAAGGACTGAGGACGTCCAGGGTATCCTCACCCCGGTAGGGCTGGCGCGCCAGC
>JAYWAX010000643.1:0-8519 GCA_043782125.1 Acetobacteraceae bacterium
GCGAGGACGAATGGGTCCGCCTGAGCCAGGCGGCTTTGCGCCACCCCGATCTGGCGCCCCCGATCCTGGCTGCGTTGGACGATCTGGCGTCGCCCCGCGCCGCGAAGATCGCCGCGAGCCTCCGTCACCGTCTGGGCCTGCGGGACTGACCGCGCAAACCCATAAATCTTATTCCAACCGCCCCAACGGTTGACCCATCGCGAGGTCCTCTCCGCGTCATGGCACGCCCCCGAGCGGGCCATCGGGAGCGGTAACCCATCGCGAGAGTGGTCACGATAAATCGCGGAAAGCGCCTCTCGTTCGATCGATGTGCCGCTCCCGGTGGCCCGATCGAGTCGGGCCATGACCCGGAGGGGCAAGAGTCAACCTTTCGGGCCACTGGTATTACCCCTGACAAACAACCTCCCGGGCACGAAAACCGCTTGACGCGCCCCTCCGGGTTCATTAAAAATACCGACTGGTTGGTATAAACAGGACAATGATCGCGCCCAAAACCGCCTCCCCCCGCGCCAACGCCACCCGGACCAAACTCCTGGAGGCCGCGCGCGACGTCATCCGCGCCAAGGGCTATGCCGCGACCACCGTCGACGACATCTGCGCTGCGGCGGGCGTCACCAAAGGCGGCTTCTTCCACCATTTCCCCAGTAAGGAACGCCTTGGTCTGGATGCGATCGACCTGTTCAACACCATGGCCGCCAGCCTCTTCGCCGCCCCATTCGCTACCGCCCTCGACCCCAGGGACCGTCTACTGGGCTACATCGACCTGCGCGCCTCTCTGCTGAACCGCGAAATTCCGCAGTTCACCTGCCTGCTTGGCACCTTGGTGCAAGAAATCCATGCGACCCACCCCGCTTTGCGCGATGCCTGCGACGCCGGCATGACCACCCACGTCGCCACCCTGACCCGCGACATCGAAGCCGCGAAAGCGCTGTACGCGCGCGACGCAGACTGGAGCGCGGAAAGTCTCGGCTATTTCATGCAATCCGTGCTGCAGGGCGCCTTCGTTTTCGCGAAAGCGAAACAGAACCCCGCTGTCGTGGCCGAAAGCCTCGCCCATCTGAAGCGCTATTTGATCGCGCTTCTCGGCAAACCGGAGGAAACCCCCGCGCCATGACCAAAATCGTCCCCTCCCTCTGGTTCGACGGTCAGGCGGAGGAAGCCGCGCACTTTTACACCGGCATTTTCCCCAACTCCCGGATCGGTCAGGTGTCCCGTCACGACAGCCAGTCCGCGCAAACCTCGGGCCAGACGCCGGGTCACGTTCTGGCCGTCGCGTTCGAGCTCGACGGCCGCCCCTTCCTTGCCCTCAACGGCGGCCCGATGTTCAAATTCACCGAGGCGATTTCGCTGACGGTAAATTGCGATACCCAGGAAGAGCTCGACCGATACTGGAATGTTCTGTCGGCGGGCGGCCAGACACAGCGTTGCGGCTGGCTGAAGGACAAATTTGGCCTGTCCTGGCAGATCGTTCCGGCCATCCTGGGGCCGTTGATGACCGGTGGCCCGCCCGGCCAGGCGGCGCGAGTCATGGGCGCGCTGCTGAAAATGGAAAAGCCAGATATTCAAACACTCGAGACCGCTGCGGCCGCGATCTGAGAGGACCCGAAAATGACAGATAATATCTACGAACTTATGCTGACACGTATCATCGACGCCCCCCCGGCGCGCGTGTTCCAGGCCTGGACGGACCCGGCCCAGTTGAAACAATGGTTCACACCAGCGCCCTGGACGGTGGCCTCCGTCGCCATCGATGTCAGGCCGGGCGGCGCGAATTTGATCGTCATGCGCGGACCGGACGGCACGGAAATGCCCTGCCGCGGCGTTTACCTCGAAGTCGTCCCTAATGAACGCCTTGTGATCACCGATGCGTTCGTCTCCGCCTGGGTGCCTTCGGCGAAGCCGTTCATGACAACGATCCTGACCTTCGAGGATTTTGGCGGCAAAACGAAATACACCGCGCGGGTCCGGCATTGGTCGGCGGAAGACCTGGAAACCCACGAAAAGATGGGCTTTCACGCGGGGTGGGGCAAAGCCACCGATCAACTCGCCACGCTGACCAGCGCGAAACCTTCAATGTGAAAGGAGTACCTGAAATGGCATCGTCTCACGGAAAATTCGTCTGGTACGAATTGATGACCTCCGACCCCGCCGCGGCGGAGATTTTTTACAAAACTGTCATCGGTTGGGAAACCAACGATGCCGGCATGCCGGGTATGGCTTACACCATCCTCTCCGCCGGCGGCGTCGGAGTGGGCGGGATCATGGAACTTCCGGACGACGCACGCGAGGCCGGCGCCAAACCAGGCTGGCTGGGATACATCGGCGTAGACGACACCGATGCCGCCACGCGCAAAGTCGCGGATGCCGGCGGCGCGATCCATAAAGTGCCCATGGACATCCCGGGCGTGGGACGTTTTTCCGTCGTCGCCGACCCGCAGGGCGCGGCGTTCGTGTTGTTCGCGCCCAACATGGCAATGCCGGATGAACCGCCCGATACGACTCAACCCGGCCATGGCGGCTGGCGCGAACTGCGTGCCACGGACAGCGCCGCCGCCCTCGGGTTTTACGCCGAGATGTTCGGTTGGGCTCAGATCGACGCCTTGGATATGGGGCCAATGGGCCTCTACCGCCTGTTCGCCGGGCCAGGCGCGGAAGGCCCGATCGGGGGGATCATGACCAAAACCCCGGACATACCCAGGCCATACTGGCTGTATTATTTTAACACCGCATCCATCGGTGCCGCCGCCGCACGCGTCGCCCAGGCCGGCGGCCAGGTCATCGCTCCGCCGATGCCGGTCCCTGGCGGCGGATGGGTCTTACATGCCTTCGATCCGCAAGGCGCGATGTTCGCCTTGGTCGCACCGGCGGAATAAACTTCACGGCGACAGCCCGGTGCTCGCGCCGGGCTCCACCGCGCTGTATAGGCGGGCGGCTCGTTCGATTTTTTGCTGGTGATCATGCCGCCTCCGTTGTTGTCGCTTCAGGATATCCGCCTCTCTTTCGGCACCACGCCGTTGCTCGATGGGGCGGCGTTGAGTGTTTCGACGGGGGACCGCGTCTGTTTGGTGGGCCGCAACGGGTCCGGCAAATCGACATTGCTGAAGATCGCGGGCGCCCAGGTTCAGGCCGATTCCGGGCGGCGTTTCGCGCAGCCGGGCGCGACGATCCGGTATTTGCCGCAGGAGCCGGATTTCGCCGGTTTCGCCACCACGCTCGCCTATGTGGAGGCAGGATTCGACGGCGGCGCCGCGGGCGACCACTACCGCGCCTCCTATCTGTTGGAACAACTCGGCCTGAATGGGACAGAGGACCCGGCGCGCCTGTCCGGCGGCGAAGCCCGGCGCGCGGCCTTGGCCCGGGTACTGGCGCCGGAGCCGGATATTCTTCTGCTCGACGAACCGACCAACCATCTCGATCTTCCGGGCATCGAGTGGCTGGAACAGGAACTGAACAGCCTGCGCTCCGGCATCGTCGTCATCAGCCATGACCGGCGGCTGCTGGAGCGGTTGTCCCGCGTCACCGTCTGGCTGGATCGCGGCATCACCCGCCAACTCGACGCCGGGTTTTCCGGCTTCGAGGCCTGGCGCGACACCGTACTGGAGCAGGAGGACCTCGACCGCCACAAACTGGGCCGCAAAATTGTCATGGAGGAGGATTGGCTCCGTTACGGTGTGACGGCGCGGCGCAAACGGAACCAGAAGCGTTTGGGCGATTTGCATGCCTTACGCAAAAAACGGAAAGAACTGCGCGGGGCCGCCGGCGGCGTAAAAATGCGCGCTGCGGAGGCCGACCTGTCGGGACGGCTGGTCGCGGTGGCCGAGGACATTTCCAAATCGTTCGGCGGCAGGACCGTGGTGCGCGATTTTTCGACGCGGATTTTACGCGGGGATCGCGTGGGCATTGTGGGGCCGAACGGGGCCGGAAAAACCACGCTGCTGAATTTGCTGACGGGCGTGCTGGACCCTGACACCGGCTCGGTCGCCGTGGGCACGAATCTGGAGCAGGTCACGATGGACCAGCGCCGCGACGTGTTGGACCCGGACCTGACGCTGATGCAAACACTGACCGGCGGCGCCGGGGATCAGGTGACGGTGGCCGGACAGACCCGGCATGTCATTGGGTATATGAAAGATTTTCTGTTCGCGCCGGAACAGGCGAATACGCCGGTCGGCGTTTTGTCGGGCGGGGAGCGGGCGCGGCTGACTCTGGCGCTGGCATTCGCGAAGCCGTCGAATTTGATGGTGCTGGACGAACCGACCAACGATCTCGATCTCGAAACGCTGGAGTTATTGCAAGAACTGCTGGCGGATTATCCCGGCACAGTGCTGCTGGTCTCGCACGATCGCGATTTTATCGACCGGGTTGTGACGTCCACGATCGCGACGGAGGGCGATGGGCGGTGGATCGAATATGCCGGCGGATATTCGGACATGCTGGCGCAGCGGGGACCGGCGAGAGCCGCTGCCGCAGCGGGTATTTCGCGGGACAAACCAAAGGCGGGGGCCGCGCCGAAGCCGAACGCGAAACGGATGACATTCAAGGATCGTCACGCGCTGGAAACCCTGCCCGCGCGGATGGCCGCGCTGCGGGCCGACGTCGAAAAACTTTCCAGAGCGATGGAAGACCCCGATCTTTACAAGCGGGACCCCACCCGGTTCGCGACGACGATGGCGGCGCTGGACAAGGCGCGCGGAAAACTCGACGCGGCGGAAGAGCAGTGGCTGGAACTGGAAATCTCGCGGGAGGCGTTGGAAGGATAGCGGTCAGCGCCGCAGCCGCAAATCCAACCCGCGCGCGATCCAACCCGCCTCGATCGCGTCCAGATCGGTCAGACCCGACGGGTTGGCTTTCGAAGGGGCAGCACCCAGGCGCGCCACGCCTTCCATTTGCCAAATGCCAAGCAGGCGGCGCAATTCGGTCAGCGGCGCGGTGTGATCGTCAACCCGGAGGTTCAGATCGGGAAAATCCTCGGTCGTGACCATGACCATGGCAGCGGATTGCCGGCCACGCCGGTCGCCGCCCGCTGCCTCCCCCGCGTCCATCGCGGCCATCAGACGTTCCGGCATCGGCAGATCGCCGCCGGTGTTCCAGGCGTGCAGTGTCTGGCGAATGGTGGGCTCGCCAGAAAGCATGTTGCCCGCAACGCCGATGTCCTCGCCAGCAACCGACCCGCACCACTCAACGCAATTCCCCCCGGTCCAGGCGGCGGTGCGTCCGAACCGGTCGATGGCGTGAACCTGGCGGAGGCCGCGTCCCTCATCGCCCGCCAGCGCGCCTTCGATCGCCGCCGCCGGTGGCAGACCGCGGGCGAGACCGTCCAAAATCTCTGGACCAAGATAACGGTTTGTCATCGACTGCGTCGAAACCGCGCCCACCCCCGCGCGCACGAAAGGACAGGAAGCGCCCACCGCGAAGGCCTTGGTCGCCACCGCGACCGCGAAGGCGCCGGTGATGCGATCGCGCGCGACGATGGACCACGTCATATTGATTCCTTTCCAAAAAAGGGCCAGGGCCGCACGTCGCCAAAAATATCAGCTATTGACCAGAACGTTTTCCGTCCGCGGCGGGATTTCTCCCTTTTCGACGCGCAGCACCTGGCGGGTGAGCATTTCGTGCGTCGGCGCGGCGACTCCGACCCGGGCGCCTTCGCTGGCGATGAACCCATTCATCAACTCAATCTCCGTACGCCGGCCCTTCGCCATATCCTGGGCCATCGACGGCCGCTGATACGACGCGCGCAAACCCTCGTCTGTGCCGCCGACCATCAGGTTTTCTATCTCCGCGATCGCCGCCTTATCGCCTTCCATGGCGCGCGCGAGGCTTTCCGGCGGCAGCGTGCCGATCGGGCCGAGTTTATAGCCAAGGGCCTGCCCGACGCGGACGGATTCACCGCCAAGGGCAACGCAGATGCGGCGGACGGCGTCGTGACGGTCGCGGGCGTTGCCACCCATGCCCGTCGCGGCGGAAACGCCGTTGCGCATGCCGTTGACGCACAGCTTCGTCCAGCGCTCGCCCCACAGATTGTCGGTGGCTTTCGCGGTGTCGCAATCGTTCATGATCGTCGCGAGTTCCACCGCGCGCGCCGTGATAATGCCTGAGGGCTCGCCGACATAGAACGAGGTGACATGGGGGCGTTTCGCATAACCGCGGCGGATGTGCCCGGGTTCGTACAGATCGACGCCGACACCGCCGCCGACGATAATGCCCAGTGTGCGGCCCCAACCGGCGACGGAGGCGACACGTTCCTCGTTGACGCAGTTCTGCATGGACGCGACGATGCCGGACGGCGCCAAATACTGCTTGATCATCTGGCAAGCCCAGATGGTGTCGAAGGATTTAACCGAGATCAGCGCGATATCGATCGGCCGCCGCTTGGCGAAATTCTGCACTTCCGTAAGGTGGATGGCGGGCACTTTGACCGTTTTACGCTCGGCCTCTGTCATGCCGTACAGGTTCATGCCGTGGGCGCGGATGGTTTCGACGTGCTCGGGCCATGGATCGACCAGGGTGACGTCGTGTCCAGCGTGATACAGGCTGGAGCCAACATAACCGCCCACGGCGCCGGCACCGACGACGACGATATTTTTTTTCATTCCGCGCTTCCTTCAGGGATCGATGAACAGGGTTTTAGCGGGATTGAGGGAGGGAGCCAATGCGGTTCCCATGGCGACCTCGCTTCAGAACGGCCATCTTGTCGATCGTTCGTCTCGCGTTCACGATGGATCCCATGTAGCCAGGAGGAAAATCGCATGACAACAATATCGAAGCCGGAAGAACCGCTCCTGTACGACGAAGAACCCCTGCCATTTGGCCAAACCAGCTATTCCGTTACCCAACAAATGACAGAACCGGACTGCGCTCCCCATGTTCGTGGGGTGGCCATTTACCTGCCGCTTCAAACCGCAGTGCCGGCCATCTCCATTCGAATCGTTTCGAGCGCGGGATCGGTGCCACTTGTGATATACGCACTGAAAATCAACGAGAACGTCGGAGGCTGGATGCAAATCGCGATAGAGGCGCAGGCGCTTCCCCCTGCAGATAACGCGGCCGGTGTCCATTATTGCAACACCGTGGCCATCGGAACGCCGGCGCCGTCAGCGTAGCGCCGCTGCCACGCGTGTCCCGGGCGCCGGAGGGTTCTCCGGCGGTCCCGCGAAGCATTGCGCTATCTCCATCCAGATCCGCGCCGGCTCACCCGCCACGCGCAACAACGTGTCCGCGACATTCCGGGTCTGCGTGACAACCTGGCAGAATGCGAGCGCATCGCCTTCGACGATGTTATCCGGCGTGGGATCGTTCCACGCCCAGATTTCTCCGTCGGGCCCGGTCAGACGCACATAAGGCACTGGTCCCGGCACCTCCCGCCCGCGATTGGCGAAAGTCCATCCATACGTGCGGACACCGATTTCCGCGACGCTTCGCAACCGGTTGGTGGGGTCGCGCGCGACGCCCAAAAGGTCGAAGATCGCCTGCCCGTGCGCCCATGTCTCCATTTGCCGCGCGGTGGCGAACATGCGCACACCCATGTCGGGGCCAGCCCATTTCAGCCGCGTATCGGATGGCATCGCGGAGAGCTTGTCGCAGAGATCCGCCATCGTTGTGTACCACGTGTTCAGCAGGCGCCGCCCGGTCAGACCGTCCATGCGCTTCCGCGTCGCTTCCAGCCGTGTCAGGCCGCCCGCAACCAGCGCCTGACGTTCCGCGCGGAAGGCGACGAAATGGTCGGGCCCGGCGATGGAGGACGCCGCCATCAGGTCGCCATCGTGGAGATGCTGGACGACATCGTTGACGGTCCATTGTTTGAACAGCGTCGGGCGGTCCCAATTGGCATCCGTCAGCGTCAGCAACAGCTTGTGCAATTCGTCCGCCTCGGCGCGGAAATCGACGGCTTGCGGCAACATGGATCGGCCTCCCTTGGGCTATCGCTTCAATATAGCATCGGGAGCTGGCGAGGCTATCCGTGCAGGCCGCGCGCAAGCCGTTGCACGAGTATAACAGGATCGGTGGGGTCGCGCAGCACATCGGCGAGGGCGATCGGGCAGGGTGTCCCGCGCAAGCCGCGCAATTTCGCGATGAACGCGGCGTCGCGCGGATGTTCCAGGAGATCGAGTTCAGCCTGGCCGACGGCGCGGTCCCAAAGCAGGTCGATGTCGATCCGCCTGTGCATACTGGCCGACATGCGGTCTTCGAGATCGCCCTGCCAGTTGTTGATCTCCACATGCCAGTGGCGAACCGTCCGCGCATCGGGATCGAGCACGCACTTGATGGCGTGCCGCAAAATCAACCGAATGAAGCTTTTCACCGCGTTCAACTCGCTGAGACCCAAATCCTCGATCTCCTCCAGCACATGCGCGAGATCGAGCGCGTTCGGGAGGTCCCGCCGCGCGGACAGTTCCTGTAATGCCCCGGCCTGCTGTTCGGACCATGCGAGAATATTGGTTTTGTACAGATCGGTGCCGGTCATTGCTGCCTCCAGCCCATGCCATGACGTGCCATTGTGCCGATCGCCACCGAAACGG
>JAYWAX010000644.1:0-3074 GCA_043782125.1 Acetobacteraceae bacterium
CAGGATTTTCTCCACGTTGCGCGCGCCGGAAGAAGTTTCGGTGCAGCGTGCCGCGATCGTATCGATCAACTCGTCGCCCCAGGTAAATTTTGCGCCATAGGACTCCTGGACGCGGCGGCGAATGCGGTTGAGCTGCAGGCCCACGATCAACTTGATGATTTCGGGCGATAGCGGGAAGTAAGGCACCAGCGTGACCCGGCCGAGGAAGGCCGGTTTGAAGGTTTTCATCAGTTCCGGCATCAATGCCTCGGCGAGACCCGCGGCGTCTGGCATCGTGTCGGGGTCCGCGCACAGCCGGGTAATCAGATCCGTCGCGGCGTTCGATGTCATGATGATGACGGTGTTCTTAAAGTCGATATCGCGGCCTTCGCCGTCCTTCATGTTCCCCTTGTCGAACACCTGGAAGAACACGTCCTGCACACCGGGGTGCGCCTTTTCCATCTCATCCAGCAGAATGACCGAATGCGGATGGCGCCGCACCGCTTCCGTCAACACACCGCCTTCGCCATACCCGACATAGCCGGGCGGGCTGCCCATCAGCGTGCTGACCTTATGTTCTTCCTTGAACTCCGACATATTGATAACGGTCATGTTCTGTTCGCCGCCATACAACAAATCGGCCAGCGTCAGTGCGGTTTCCGTCTTACCGGTGCCCGAGGTGCCGACCATCAGGAACACGCCAACCGGCTTTCTTGGATCGGTCAACCCGGCGCGGCTGGTCTGGATCGCCTTGGCCACCGCTTCCAACGCATGCGATTGCCCGACAATCCGCTGCTCCATCGTGTCCTTCAGATTGAGGACGGTACGGATTTCGTTGGACTGCATGCGTCCGGTCGGAATACCGGTCCAGCCCGCGACCACCTCGCCCACCGCTTGCGCATCGACCACCGGATAAATCAGCGGCACTTCGCCCTGCAGCTTGTGCAACGCCGCCGTGGTCTCGGTCAGAGTATCGCGCAGCGCGTCTTTGTCGCCGGTATCTTCCTTGCTTTCGATCTGCGTGCGGATGTCGGTAATGGCCTTGGCGAAGACCTTCTCCTGCTCCCACCGAATGTTCAGCTCTTCGAGTTCGGTCACCTTCACGGCCCGTTCGGCCAGCAGCGCGTCCCGCCGGTCGCCGTGTTTTTCGCCGGACGCCATTTCGCGATCGAGAATTCCGACCTCTGTATCGATCAGGTCGATCCGCCGTGTCCGGTCCTCGATTGCCGAGGGGACCGCCGCCTGGCTCATGGAAACCCGGGCGCAGGCGGTGTCGATCAGGCTGACCGCTTTATCCGGCAGTTGCCGGGACGGAATATAACGGGCGGACAACCTGACCGCCTCGCTGACCGCCTGATCGAGAATGCGGACATTGTGGTGCTTTTCAAGCGTCCCCACCAAACCGCGGAGCATGGCGATGGCAATGGCCTCCGACGGTTCCTCGACCTTCACGACCTGGAACCGCCGGGTCAGCGCCGCGTCCTTTTCGAAGTACTTCTTGTACTCGGCCCAGGTGGTGGCGGCGATGGTGCGGAGTTCGCCGCGCGCGAGGGCGGGTTTTAACAGGTTGGCCGCATCGTTCTGCCCGGCCGCGCCACCGGCGCCGATCATTTGGTGCGCTTCGTCGATGAACAGAATGATCGGCTTCGGACTGGCCTTCACCTCGTCGATGACGCCACGCAGCCGATTTTCGAACTCGCCCTTCATGCCCGCGCCCGCTTGCAGCAGGCCGAGATCGAGGGTGCGCAGCGTAACGCCCTTCAGGGCAGGCGGCACATCTCCCGAAGCGAGACGAATGGCGAAACCTTCGACAACTGCGGTTTTGCCGACGCCGGCCTCGCCGGTCATGATCGGGTTGTTCTGGCGGCGCCGGGTCAGGATATCGATGACCTGGCGGATTTCCGCGTCGCGGCCCAGGATCGGGTCGATTTTGCCGGCGCGGGCCTGCGCGGTGAGGTCGGTGGTGAATTGTTCCAACGCGCCGCCGCCCGTCCGCGGCACGCCGCCATCGGACACCGACGGATCGCCGCCTTCGACGGAACCAGTCATCAGTGTGCCGGATTCAGCCGCTTCGGTGCTGTTCGCAGTGATCGCGGCATAGTCGCGCCGGAGCAGTTCGTGCTGAATTTTCAACAACTGACCCGACGCTTCGCGCGCGGAACGGGCCAGCGTATCGTCGGCAAGCAACGCCCACAGCAGATGCCCGGAACGAATTTTGCCGCTGCCCTGTTCCAGGGAGGCGAACAGCCAGGCCTGCTTCACGGCTTCGGTGATTTCCGGGGCCAGCGACGGTGCGCGGCCGTTGCCGGTTTTCATCTTTTCCAGCGACCGGTTCAGGTCCGTCAGAAAGCGGGCATTGTCCACTTCGTAATGGCGCAGGATCGCGGCGAAGTCGCCATCCGAACGATCTGCCAGTTTGACCAGCCAGTGTTCGATCTCGACATTATAATGAGTACGGGACAGAGTCAGCCCAGCGGCCGCCTCCAGCGCCCGGCGGCAGGTGTCGTTCAGGCGCGAGACGAGTTGTTTCAGGTCGATGGTGGCCATGTTTCCCCTTCCGGCGCCGGGCGCGTCGTAGTACCCAAGGTATCCAAGCCGATACCGTATCAGGTTGTGACAACGCGTCCCGTCGTGCCGATACTGTAGGTGTTATTTTGAGGCATTGTCCAGAAAGAAAGGCATGACCATGGTCGATTTTCCCGATGGGTTCAATCTTGAGGCTCTCCTCGAACCGATCCCTGGCGACACCCCTCAGGGCGTGGATATCAGGGAAGATTTCTCCTCGCAATCACCCTATAACCGATTGCGCGATGCGCGGTCGGATGCGCGGGACGCGGAGAAAATGTCCGATAATGGGGATCCCGACGCGGGCGACCCTGCGCCCATGTGGCGAACGGTCCGCGAAATTGGTCTTAAAACAATTCTCGAGACGGCGAAGGATCTGGAAGTCGCTGCCTGGATCACGGAATCTTATGTGCGGAGCCACGGTTTGGCGGGCCTCGCGGCGGGGGCCGCGCTGATCAAGGGGCTCGCGGAACAGCACTGGGACGGAGTCTTTCCGCTTCCGGACGATTACGGAGTCGAGACGCGGGTCG
>JAYWAX010000645.1:0-8509 GCA_043782125.1 Acetobacteraceae bacterium
GTTTCCCTGGGCTGTATACGAATAAAAATCGAGCAGGGAGTATTCGTTGCCCACGCCCCGGTACATGGAGCGTCCCAGTACCTCTGAAATTTCATGTTCGTCGATGCCGACCGCGTCGGATTGTCCCGCGCCGAAACCGGCGGGATTCTGGTTCCAGTTATACGTAGACACCGACAGGCCCGAATACCCGACAATCGTGGTCCCCACGGTCGCGGCGAAGGCCGGATCCAACAAAGCGCGCTGGCCCTGAGCGATCAGAATGGTCGCCCCGGACGTCGGGTCGGTGCCCGGCAGGACATTCAGCGAGTTGGTTTGCAGCGCGGTGACATTGGCGTTATTCGAAACATTGTAAGCCGTCGTCATCATCGTCCGGGTCTGGGCATAGGTCAAAGCCCCAAATGTCGTGTTGCTGGCGCCGCCAGACGTCACGGGAGTTCCTGGCGTAACATCGCCCCACCCAAAGCCGATGTTCAAAGTGACGTTGGACGTGCCAAGCGTATTGAATGTCGTCGTGAAATAGTTGATCGCCAGATTGACAGCCGTTGTGTAACCTTGATAAATCGCGAGATTCGTTGGGTTACCGGCGTTGTTGAGAACGGTTACACTCGGATTGTAAACCGGATTGATTGTCAGCGTACCCACGGCGCATCCCCCTCGCGACTTATCGGCGAGAAGTACGCGTACTATGGCCAGATGTCAAACCGCGAGCGGTCACTGAGGCAACGAATTTCCTGCGGCGCGCCCGCGTCTATTGACCATGACGCCGTTCGGAGCGTGTTGCACCCGCGAGACGATGGACGCCACGGCAACCTCCGGTAAGTGTCGCGTCCGAGGCGCGCCGTTTTACTGTCCTTCGATTGCCCCCATCGCGAGCAATACACCTGCCTGGCACGGCTCCAGGACCGGCACCCCCGCTGCCTTGGCGATCGCCGCGCGGTGATGCGCCATCCCGGTGCATCCCAACACGATCGACTCCGCCCCGGCGGCGGCCAGGGCGCGCGCAGCCGCGATCAACCGCGCGCGGGTCAGGACGGGATCGAGCAATTCGTCCATCGTCGCGTTCAATGCGACCTCGCCGGCCAACCGGCTTTCCAGCCCCATCGCGCGCAAGGCCAGCATGTGGCGCGCTTTCGAGGCTTCCACGATCGCGATGACGCCAAAGCGTTCGGCCCGCGCCACAGCGGCGGCGATGGCGGCGCGGAAGACGCCGAACACCGGCCGGTCCGTTGCGGCGCGCACTGCCTCGATCCCCGGGTCGGAGGCGCAGGCGACGACGAAGGCATCGGCGGTTGCGGCGGCCACCAGCCGGCACATCGGCGCGACAGCCGCGTGCCAGTCAGCCCAGAAATAGATCGCGGGCGGGCCGTCTTCCATCGTGACGACGTCCAGGTCCGGGCCGCCGGGGAAGCGAAACGGCGCGATCGCCGCGTCGATGCCGGCCGAGCAGGCAGTGGACGAATTCGGATTGACGACGAGGATGCGAGCCATGCCGCAGTGTCTGGCCAGAGCTGCCACGCCGCAAGCCAGGGCAATCGTTTGAACGGCATCGCCGTGCCTCTTCCCGTCATGGCACGGCTCGACCGGGCGATACGGCGCGGCAACACCTCAAGCCCCAAGGCACGGGAGGGTTCCTCGTGGTGCATTCTTCGCGAATGGAGCCGCCGGCGCCGGTTGCGATGGCCCGGTCGAGCCGTGCCATGACGGAAAACGGCACGCGGCCCCATGCAAGCGATTGCCCTGCGCCGCAAGCCGGGTCCTCTGGTGCCGCAGTGCAGCATGGACTATATCGTGGGGATATCTGCTTCAAGGACCGGCTCATGTCTACGGAACGGTGGCAACCCGACCGCTCGCACCCGGCCAGCCTTTGGCCAAAGCCCAGTTTCGCGACGGCGGTTTGGCGGGGCCTGAAGGGGCAATGCCCAGCGTGCGGGAAGGGAAAGGTTTTCTGCGGGTTCTTGACGGTGGTGAGCGAATGCGAGTCCTGCGGAGCGCCTTTGGGCCTTGCCCGTGCGGATGACGCGCCGCCTTATTTCACCATCCTGATCGTTGGCCATATTATTATCCCGCTGATGTTCGTGGTGGAACGGGCGCACATGCCGCCGATCTGGGTCATGTCGGCCATTTTCCTGCCGTTGACCCTGGGCCTGGCGATCGGCCTGCTGCGCCCGGTCAAGGGCGGCACCGTCGGGATGATGCTCACGCTGAACATGCTGAAGTCCGACCCCGGCGCGACATGACTCTGGAACGCGTCATCCTGGACAACGAGTATCGGGGCGCGCCGTCCCCGTACATCGAGGCGGATCGGGAGCAGGCGGTGGCGGATCTGGCTGCGGCCAATCATTTCATGGTCTATGGCCGCGATGGGGAAAAGACGGAGGGGCCTTATGTGCTCCGGCTGTCGATCGCGGAGGGGCGGCTGGTGTTCGATATTCGCGCCCGCGACGACTCGCCGTGGATCGCGATCGGGCTGGCGCTTGGCCCGTTCCGGCGGCTGGTGAAAGACTATGAAATGCTTGTCGACAGCCACATCAAGGCGGTCGAGGAAGGGCGGGAGTCGCGGATTCAGGCCATCGATATGGGCCGCCGCGGCTTGCACAATGAGGGCGCGGTGCTGATGACGGAACGTCTGGCGGGGAAAATCGAGATCGACTTCGACACGGCGCGGCGGCTGTTCACGCTGGTCTGCGTGCTGGCGCAACGGGTCAGCACGCGATGAAAGTCGATGGCGTGGCGTACCGCTCGGTCTGGGTCGATGCTGCGGACCGGTGGCCGGTGCATATCTTCGATCAGACCAGGCTGCCGTGGTCGTTGGACATTCTGCGGCTGACGACGCGGGATGAGGTGGCGCATGCGATTCGGTCGATGCAGGTGCGCGGGGCGCCGTTGATCGGGGCGGTCGCGGCGTACGGGCTGTGTCTGGCATTGCGCGCGGACGCCTCCACGGCGGCGATGGAACGGGACGCGGCGCTGCTCGCGCTGACCCGGCCCACCGCGATCAATCTGAAATGGGCGCTGGACCGGATGCTGACGCGCCTGCGCAACACCGCGGTTTCTGGCCGCGTCGACGCCGCCTATGCCGAAGCGGCGGCGATCGCGGACGAGGACGCGGTGCAAAATGAGGCGATCGGGCGGCACGGCCTGAAGCTGATCCTGGAAAAAGCCGCCAAGGGACATGTGAACGTGCTGACCCATTGCAACGCGGGCTGGCTGGCGACGGTGGATTGGGGGACCGCGCTGGCGCCGATTTACATGGCGCACGACCTTGGCATCGACATTCATGTCTGGGTGGACGAAACGCGGCCGCGCAACCAGGGCGCCGCGTTGACCGCCTGGGAACTGGGCTCGCACGGGGTGAAGCATACGGTGATCGCGGATAACGCGGGCGGGCACATGATGCAGCGCGGCATGGTCGATCTGGCGATTGCCGGGACGGATCGGGTGACACGCACGGGCGATGTGGCCAATAAGATTGGGACCTACCTGAAAGCCTTGGCCGCGCGAGACAACGATTTGCCGTTCTGGGTGGCGCTGCCGTCCTCGACGATCGACTGGACAGTGGCCGATGGCATCCGGGACATTCCCATCGAGGAACGCGCAGAGGCCGAGGTGACGGATATCACCGGGCGGCTGGCGGATGGCACGATCGCCACCGTGCGGGTCGCGGCTGCCGGCAGCCCGGCCGCCAATCCGGCCTTTGATGTGACTCCGGCGCGGCTGGTGACCGGCTTGATCACAGAGCGCGGGTGCTGCGATGCCAGCGCGGAGGGGTTGCTTGGTCTGTTTCCCGAACATCGGGCGTAACCGCCGGATATTTTCTGCGCTTTTGCTGGGGATGATCGCGATGACGGGCTGCGCCGACAAAGATGTTCTGGCACATATCCCGCCTTTCGCGCGCGCGCCGTACCAGGCGTTCTCGCGCGCGGCGCTGGTTCAGATCGCATTGCGCGAGTGGCGGCTGTTTGGCGAGACGACCGGCGAGGACGCGTATGACGAGGCTGTGAAGCCCGAGCGCGAACAGGGTCTGTGGCAGCGGGTCGGCGAATATTGGTGGCTGGGGTTGAACCGCGATACATCGGAAGTGACCTGGACCGGGAAGCACGACGCGCGCGGAAAAATCTTTCCACCGGAGGACGATGGGAATTTCGCCTGGTCGGCGGCATTCATTTCTTACACAATGCGAATCGCCGGGGCGGGGACCGCGTTTCCCTATGCCGCCGATCACGCCCATTACATCAACGCCGCGAAACGAATGGCGCTTGGCACCGAACGCGGGTGGCTGATCGTGGCCGAACGGCCAGAGGTTTACGCGCCTTTGCCAGGCGATCTGATCTGCCACGGGCGCGCCCGCGCAGCCGGGCTGCGGTTCGACGATCTGCCCACGCAGGCGCTGTTTCCCGCGCATTGCGACATCGTGGTGGATACGTCGAAACGCGGCGAAATCGGGGTGATCGGGGGCAATATCCGGGATTCGGTCACACTGCGGCGGATCCCGGCGACGGCGGACGGAAAACTCGCGCGCGCCGATGGTACGGTGTTGGACCCGGATCAGGCCTGGTTCGCGGTGCTGCGCGTCATGGAGCCCGCCGCCGGAGGGTAACGTCCGGGCTGCGCGCCGGGACTCGCCGGCGCGGCGTTATACCAGGGGCCCGAACAGTTGACTCTTGCCGCTGCCTGTCATGGCTCGACTCGATCGGGCCATGACAGGGAGGGGGCGTGCCAGGGGTCAATCTTTCAGGCCCCTGATATTTACTTCTGCCGCCAAGGCAAGCCGGACGCCTTCCACCCCGCCGTCGTGCCGCGATGGCCCGCCTGGTCCGGCGGTCCTTCGAACCCATCCGCCACGTTGTAAACATGGGGAAAACCGGCGGCGCGGGCCGCTTCGGCGGCGGCCAGGCTGCGGACGCCGCTGCGGCAGATGAAGTAAAGCTTGTGCTCCGCGGTGAAGCCCGCCTTGGTCATCTGCGCCTCGAACGCCTCATTACGGGCCATCGAGGGATAGACCTGCCAAGGCAACAGGACGGCCTGTTTCGCGGCGGCGGCCAGGTCGGGGACGCCGACGAAATTCCACTCGGCGTCGGTGCGCACGTCCACCAGTTGCGCGTTCGGGTCGGCTTGCAAAGCCTCCCAGGTCTTTCGGGGGGCCACGTTGTCGACCATGGTGAAAACTCCAGCGATGGGGAAGGTCCGATGACCGTCTTGTATCACGGCGCCGCGCCGCGGGAAGATATGCCGGGCCCAGAGGAATACGCCGTGGTCTTTGCGATGTCCGGCGCGGCGATCCTGGCCACTTTCGCAATGGTGTACCGCCCCCGATGGCCCGCTCGGGGGCGTGCCATGACGGGGAGAGGGCATGGCGAACGGTCATTCGTTCGGGCGGTTGGATTGACTCGCCAATCCGCGCTGACCCGCCAACCCCGGCTTACCCGTCTTTCCGGGCTTACCCGCCGGGCAAGCTTGCGACACACTCCGTCGAACCCGTTCATTCCACGAACCCCGAGGTACCGATGACCGCGTCCTATCACGGCTCCAGTTGGCAAAACGACATGGCGGCGGCCATCGGCCACACGCCGCTTATTCGGCTCCGCCGCGCGTCCGATGCCACCGGCTGCACCATATTGGGCAAGGCCGAGTTCATGAATCCTGGCGGGTCCGTGAAGGACCGCGCGGGGCTTTACATCATCGCCGACGCGGAACAACGCGGCGTGTTGACTCAAGGCGGCTCACCCCAGGGCGTGATCGTCGAGGGTACCGCGGGCAATACCGGCATCGGCCTGACCTTGGTCGGCAACGCCCGCGGCTACCGCTGCGTCATCGTCATGCCGGAAACGCAGAGCCAGGAGAAGATCGACTTCCTGCGTATGATCGGTGCCGATCTGCGTCTGGTGCCCGCCAAACCCTACGCCGATCCGGGCAATTACGTTCACGTCTCCCGCCGCCTGGCCGAGGAAACCGGCGCCGTCTGGGCCAACCAGTTCGACAATCTGGCGAACCGGGAGGGGCACCGATTGTCCACCGGCCCAGAAATTTGGGACCAGACCGGCGGCAAGGTCGATGCCTTCACCTGCGCCTGCGGCACCGGCGGCACGCTGGCGGGCATCGCGATGGCGCTGAAGGAAAAGAACCCGGCCATCAGAATCGTCCTCGCCGACCCCGAGGGCAGCGGTCTTTACGGGTGGGTCAAGAGCAACGATCTGACCGTGACCGGCTCCTCGATCACCGAAGGCATCGGCCAGGGCCGCGTGCCCGGCAATCTGGCCGGCGCGCCGATCGACGACGCCGAGCGCATCCCGGACGCGGAGGCGCTGGAGCAGATTTACGACGTGCTGATCCATGAAGGGCTGTCGGTCGGGACCTCGTCCGGAATCAACATCGCGGCAGCGATCCGGGTGGCGAAGGCGATGGGGCCGGGCCATACCATCGTGACAATCCTGTGCGATGGCGGCGCGCGGTATGCGTCGAAATTGTTCAATCCGCCGTTCCTGCGGGAGAAAGGCTTGCCGGTGCCGCCCTGGATGGCGTGACGCCGGGACGGCCGCGTCAGGGCCTTGGTCCGGCGAGGCCCAGTACCTCGCGGTCAATCCACCGTGCGATGGTGAGCACGGCGACCGCCGTCAGCCCGGTAGCCAGGCCGATCCAGATCCCGATGCCCCCCATGCCCATGGGAAACGCGAGTGCCACGCCCAATGGCAGGCCGATGACCCAGTACCCGATCAGGGCGAACAGCATGGGCATGCGCGCGTCGTGCAGGCCGCGCAGCATCCCGCCCGCCACCGCCTGAGCGCCGTCCGAGATCTGAAACAACGCCGCGAGCATCAGAAACGATGCCGCCTCGCGGACGGCGGCCGCGTTGCCCTCGGCCTCGGTATCGAGGAAGGCCGAGATCAGCGTGCGCGGGGCCACGACCATGACCAGGGACATGGCGGTCATGAAGGCCGTGGCCAACCCGAGTGCGGTCCAACCCGCGCGGCGGATCGCTTCCCGGTCCTGACGGCCCAGAGCGTGGCCGACCCGGACGGCGGCGGCCTGGCCGATCCCGAGCGGGACCATGAACGTCAGAGACGCCAACTGAATCGCGATCGAGTGGGCCGCCAGCGCCGTCGCGCCGATCAGGCCCATCAGGAAGACCGCAGCATTGAACATCGTGACTTCGAAGCTGAGCGTCGCGGCCATCGGCAGACCCAGGCGCCAGAAATCCCGCAGGCGCCGCCCGTCCAGGCGAAAAAACCCGGAGAACAGGCGGTAGCGCCGGAAGGGCCGCGCGAAATGCACGACGGCGCCAAGCGCCAAGAACATCAAACTGCTGGACAGCAAGGTCGCAAAGCCCGAACCCGCGATCCCCAGCGGATCGCAACCGCAATGCCCCAGCATCAGGCACCAATTGGCCGCCGCGTTGAATCCGACAGCGGCGAGGCCGATGACGAGCGACCACCCCGGACGCTCAAGCGCGCCGATAAAGGAGCGGAGTACGATGAAGCCCCACCCCGGCAGCAGCGCCCATTGCAAGGCCTGGACGTAGCGCCCGGCCAGCGCAGACAGGCCGGGCGCCTGCCCCATCGCGAGCAGCAGGGTCTCGCTCCACCACAGCGCGAGCCATAAGGGCACCGCCATGAACAGCGCCGACCACAGCGCGAGGCGGACAGTGCCGCGGATCGGCGCAATGTCGCCAGGATCGCGGCCAAGGTCGCGCGCGATCGTCGGGACGGTCGCGTTCAGCAGGCCGAAACCAAGAATGAAGGCGATAAAATAGAGATTGGTGCCCAAAGCGCCGGCGGCGAGCGTATCGGTGCTGAGCCAGCCCATCATCATGATGTCCGTCGTGCCCATCGCGACCTGAGCCAAATTGCCAAGGGCGAGCGGCCAACTGAGGGCCAGAATGGCGCGGCACTCCCCAGGCCAGGACAGCGGCGTGGTGGGCGTGGTTGGCATCGATCCGGTCATTGGGCCGGGTCAATAGCCTCGGAGGGGCGAAAAGTCACGCGAACCAGGAGCCGGTCCCGCGTCACGTCCGGCCGCCGGGGCCAGCCCAGAGGTGACGATGTGCGGATACCGGCCCCCAACATGGGACTTTCTGTCCCGCGACCGGGCAATCGCTTGAATGCAGCCGCCGTGCCTTTCCCCGTCATGGCCCGCCCCCGAGCGGGCCATCGGCAGCGGTGTGCCCGGCGATTTCGCGCGAACCGGCCGCGATCCATTCTCCGGACATTGTTTGTGCCGCGACCGATGGCCCGCTCGGGGGCGGGCCATGACGGGGAGAGGACGTCGCGCCAGGTTCAGGCGATTGCCCTGTGTCCCGCGAAGACCCCGCTTGGCGGGTTACGCCGCCCCTTGCTACACTATGCGACCGATTCCCTCATGGGGGTGGGGTTCCGGCTTGAAGGACATGGACCGATGAAACTCCAGGCGGACCGCGCCACGCTGATGAAGGCCCTGGCGCATGTCCAGAGCGTGGTGGAACGGCGCAATACGATCCCCATTCTCGCCAACGTCATGATCGCCGTGCGCGACGGCA
>JAYWAX010000646.1:0-3069 GCA_043782125.1 Acetobacteraceae bacterium
GTGTAATCCAATGCGGCCACGATGCCGGCGCAACCCTTTTCCAATTCCGGCGTCAACTGGGCGCTCACACGATAAAAGCTGCCACCCGATCCGCTCTCGCGCTGACGGTGATGCTCGAACGCCTGCAGCACCTTGCCGCGGCTGGCCAGAACCGACACGCCGGCCCCGAAGCCCGGAAAGAACCCCTCATAGACGAAGTGGGCGGGATCGAGATGCGGCAGCAGCGGCTCCAGCTCGGCGGCGGTGCGCAGGATCTGCACCTTCGCGCGGCTTTGCAGTTCGTCGACCGAGTAGGATTTGCGCGGCTTCACCACCACGGGCGAGCCCAGTTCGGCGAAGACGGCCTCGGCCGTGTCGTCCGGCCGCGGCAGACGTCCGGGGGAGACGGGAACACCAAGCGAACGGGCCAGTTCCCGGGTGTTGTGTTTGTCGAACAGAACGTCGATGGAATGGTCGTCCGGGATGGCGAAGCGGGTCAACCGCTCCAGCCTGACCCGGTTGCGCTGGATTGGCAGCAGTGTTGTTTCGTTGCAGGGAATCACGAGGTCGAAATGCTCGGCCCGCAGCAGATCTTCCATCGCCCGCAGCCATCCGGGACCATCCGCCATCCAGTAAGGCAAATAATGGATGCGGGCGATATAGCGGGATTTCAACGCGAAGGAGGCGAAACTGGCGGGCGCGGCGTGCACCTCGACGCGCTGGCGGCCCAGAGATCTGACGATCGTCAGGAAACTTCTCGTGTCGTCTCCCAGGACCAGAACCTTCCCGCGCCGCGGTCCGTCCGCCGCCGGGGAGACGTTGCTTTCTCCAGATGTATCGTTCCCCTGAGGCTTATGATCCGGTGCGCGGTTCCCTGGGAGTTGATCCCTTGGGGGCGTATCGTTCGCCCATTGGCTCCGCCCATCCATTGGTATCTGGGGGCCGACGCTCTTGAGCCAGCGGCCGGCTCTCTCGGCGCGCAGCTTCAGCAGCGGGCGCTGCAGGACGAGATAGCCGATGTCAGGCCCCGGCCTGGCGAGATTGGTTTTGTAGCGCTCGCTGCCCGCGAGAAAATCGTACAGCCGGGCGCCTTGCTGGAGGTGCCGTGCGATGCACAGATGATGGCTGACCAGCCCAGGCTTGAGCTTCGAATCCTCCTCGTACCGGAAGCCCGTGAGATAGGCGCAGACCCAGTTGTTGGAAACGAAGTTGTAAATATAACCGACCGGCTCGCCGCCCGCCGAGATCATGACGAGTTCGACGGTGCCTTTCGGCAAGCAGTCCGCGATCAAAGCGCGGTGGAAACGCTCGAAGAACGGATAGGCGAAACTGCCGACCTGCCCGCGGCTGTACCAATAGCGCTGATGCAGCTCCTTCATGTGGTCGAAATACCGCATTGCCTCATCCACATCGCGGGCGGGCGTGGCGCTCAGGCCACCGCGCTTTTCGTACAGGCGGATCGACCGGCGGATCTGATAGCGGGTGTTGGCCCCCAGCGAGTCCAGATAGGAGCCGCCGGACTCGCGAAGCTTCGCGAGGTCCACCACCCATGACGGTTTATAGGCATGATACCACATCATCAGCCCGGTCTGGTCCGCCAGCGGGCGGAGCTCCTCGGGCGCGGCCAAGCCGCCAAGATGCAGTTCGTCCCAGTCCAGGCCGCCGTCGGCGCGCCGGTTGCGGATCAGGAAGTCGACGCAGGCCCGCATGGCGGCTGGTCCGAAGGCGCGATCGACCAGTATGCCATTGTGCTCGATGGTGATGATGTCGAGTTCGGGATCGCCGGTCTGGTTCAGCATCAGCGCGTTGGTGCGAAGAACGTGATGCCTGCGCAGGCGCGACGGCAAAAGCAGTGCCAGCGCCACGACGCGATCCCGGTGGTGGGCGGCGATCAGCCAGGGTGAGACCGGGCTTTCCCGCAGCCAGCACCCAATCCAGTCCCAGCTCAGAAAAAACGACGCGTCCGCCCGTGCCTCAAGGTCGCGCCAAAGGGTGGCGATGTCCGCCTTCTCGGACGCGAGGCAGATCGAGACCGATAGATCGGATGCCGCGATCATGCCGGTCAAGGAAGCACGATTTTCGTGCGAAGGAAACAAAACCGGGGGGATGGCCGGGTACCCGTGACCGTGATTTTCATCCATGCATCGTGCAACGAAACGGTCCCTGTCCGGTGGCGGAAGCAGGGGCTGGCGCCAGGGCGGCGGCCACCGCGCGTACAGTATCCGCACGGCCGCCGCATTCCGTCAGAAAGAACCGCAAATACCCATCCAGCACCGCCAGAAAGTCGCGCCGGCCGGCGTCGGACCCGACGTACTGGGTGGCGCCGGGCAGCAGAGAGGAACTGTGATAGGTGAGCATGAACAGCCGCGTTCCGGCGGCCAGCGCCGACCGGGTCTGGCCGATCATATCCGCCAGGCTGCTGCCCTCGGGGCTCAGGCGGTGCCGCGTCAGCAAACCGAGCCGGCTGAAAATGCCTGGCAGCCGCATGCGACGCGCGGCGGCGCTGGAAAGGCGGGGGAACAACGACGGCCCCCATGTGGCCAGCCGTCCCACGAAATGCACCGACAATGGCAGTTCGGTCAGCCCGTCGGCGATCAGATAAGGATCGGCCGGCGCGTCGCGGAAGTCCGGGCCGCCATCGGCCGAGAAATCGGTATGCGGCACCACGCTGACATCCACGGTGTAGTTCAGGTCGCGCAGGATGGACGGTGTCGCGGTGCCGATGCCGTAACGGCCCGCTTTATAAACCGTTGGCTGGATCCCGAAGTTCGCGGCGATGGCGCCGGTCAGCGCGGTCAGTTTCCGCCGCTCGATGGCGGCCGGCAGGTTGCCGGGATAGGAGTGCCGGGTATCCACGGGACCTTCGGCCGGCGGGGTGACCCAGGGATGCAGATGCGCGCCGATTTCGCACCGTCCTTCTTCCGCGAAACGGCGCAGCACGCCGGCCGCGGCGGGCGTGCTGGCGACGGGATAATCGACGGCGTATGTCGGCACGACGCCGTGGCGGTCGAAAATGTCCTGCGCGAGCAGCTGGAACGCGATGTTGGTGACCGCCGTCGCGGCCGGATCGAAGGGGGCGCCCCAATCGAA
>JAYWAX010000647.1:0-8491 GCA_043782125.1 Acetobacteraceae bacterium
CTGTTCCCCACAGGATTTTCGCGGCATCGCCCAATATCAGGACCAGGGCATAGGTGAAAAGAAGTTGGTATAGTTCCTCTTTTCCATACAAATGCCGAAACATCAGGCGTTCCACGACCAAACCGAGGATCGCGATTCCGGTCGCGGCGGCCAGGGCGGCGAACCAGAAGGCTTCCTTTGCCGGCGCCAGCCACTGCATGCTTTGCCAGGCCAAATAGGCGCCAAGCATGTAGAATGTGCCATGCGCGAAATTCAGGACTCGCAGGACACCGAAGACCAGCGAAAGGCCGGACGCCACCAGGAACAGAAAGATCGCCGTGGTGAGTCCGCTCAGAAACTGGCTGAAAAGAAATTCGGCTGCCATGCGAATGTCAGCCTTTCCGGACAGGACGGGCGCGGCACGCCGTCCGGGTGGACAAGGGGATCACGGTTGCGCTCAATCCATGAAGGGCGTGGGATTGGTGTATTCCACTTTATCGAACACAGGGAAAGGATGCGCGCTGGTGCGCACCAGCTTGCCCCAGAACTGGCCGCGGTCGGCGGATTGATCCTTGGCGCGAATGGTTTGCGGGCCGATCGGGGTTTCGA
Source organism: Acetobacteraceae bacterium (assembly GCA_043782125.1). Taxonomy (GTDB): domain Bacteria; phylum Pseudomonadota; class Alphaproteobacteria; order Acetobacterales; family Acetobacteraceae; genus Rhodopila. The sequence goes on from JAYWAX010000647.1 coordinate 589, forward strand.
ATGTCAGGCCGATCATTGCCTTCGACACAGTATCCGCTTCGATGGCGCCGGCCTTTTTAATCGCCGCCGCGAGCGCCTGGACCCCGCCATAACCCATGATGGCCCAGGAGGAACCGTAGTCGTCTTTCATATAGGCTTTGATGGCAGCAGTGAACTTCTTATGGGCCGCAGGCGCATCGGGCCAAATGACGGGGTCATAGGTGTTGGCAACGATGCCCACGGGGTAATCGGCGCCCAGGGAACGGGTCATTTCGATCGAGCCGGTTTCGCCCGCGCCGATATATTGGTTGTTGATTTTATCGAAGTAACCAAGGGGTTTCGCCTGCTTGACGAGGCTGGCAAAATCTCCGGCAAAGACCGCCCCGAAGATCGCGTCGGGCTGCTTGCTCATTTGCGCGGTGATGAACGGCGCGAAATCCGCCTGTCCGAGTTTCGGCCATTGTTGATCGACAATCTCGACGCCCGGTTTCAGTTTCTTCAGCAGGACCGTGAAGGCTTCCATGATGTCGCGGCCATAGGCATAATCCGGCGCGATCGTGGCGACTCGTTTGACGTCCCATTTCGCCATCAGGGTGGCAGCGGTCCGGCCCTCGATATCCGTGGTGGAGGCGGTGCGGAAAATATAGGGGTGGATGTTCGCTTTGCTGGTCAACTGAATGGTTTTCGCCGTGGGCGCGACCATCAGGACTTTGTTTTCCTTCGCGATGGTCGATACGGCGGGCGATTCGGCGGACGTGAAGGACCCCACGATGAAATCGACGTTGTCCTTCAAGATCAATTCGCGCGCGACACGGACGGATTCGTCGGCGTTGCCCTTGCTGTCTCTGGGCAGCAAAATCAGCTTGCGCCCCAGCAGCCCGCCCGCGGCGTTGATCTCCGCGACGCACATTTCCGCGCCTCTCGTGATCGGCTGGCCATACAATGCCCCTGGGCCGGACAATGCCATGGGCATGCCGAGTTTGATTTCATTCGCCGCACGGGCGCGACTGGGCAGGATGGCTGCGGTCACGGCGGCGGTGGCCAAAAAATCTCTACGGCGCATGCGTTACCTCCCACGGGACCGATCATTCTGGTCGCCTTGGGCCGGAACCTAGGGATTGTAGCGGCGATAGGCAAGACGGGACGATTGGACCGCGCGGGCGGGGTCCTGTTATCTTTCGCGGCCAATACGATCCCCCGGCCTGGGAGTGAACCGAATGCATGACTCTTCGATTGACATGTCCGCCGCCGGCGAAGATTTCGCCCAGATTTATGCCGAGTTTTCGGCGTCGCTGACGGCAGCGGCGTTGCCGGACGCGGTCCAGCAGGCGGTCAAAGCAAACCTGCTGGACACCCTGGCCTGCGCCGCAGCGGGTGCGAATGCGCCGGGTGTCGCGGGCGTGCGCGCGCTGGTGGAGGCCTGGGGCGGCGCGGGACAGGCGCCGATCTGGTGCGGGGGTGCGCGCGTGCCCGCGCATCACGCGGCCTGGATCAATGGCATGATGGCCCATGCCCGGGATTACGACGACACGCATGACGCAGCCGTTTTGCACGCGGGCGTCTCGGTCGTTCCGGCAGCACTGGCCGCCGCGGAATTGCGGCCGGAGGCGACGGGCGAAGACCTGATCGCGGGAATCGCAGCGGGACTTGAACTGATTTGCCGATTGGGTGTCGCAACGACAATCGGAATTATCGAAAGCGGGTTTATCTATTCGTCGTTATTCGGGTATTTCGGAGCGACCGTGGCGGCGGCGCGGGTGCTGGGGTTCGACGCGGCGGAAACGGTCAACGCGCTTGGCATTGTTTACAGCCAGGCCGCTGGGACTCACCAGGTCACGCGCGATGGCGCGCTGACGAAGCGGATGCAGCCAGGTTTTGGCGCCAAGGCGGCACTGGTCTCGGTGCAACTGGCGCAGCAGGGCATTCTGGGCGCGCGGAACACGTTCGAGGGCGTGGACGGGCTGTTTCGGACCTATTTGCGCGGCCGTTACAATCCGGCTGTGTTACGGGCGGATCTGGGGCGACATTTCGAATTGATGGAGTTGAGTTACAAGCCCTATCCATGCTGCCGGTTCAATCACACGGCGATCGACGCGGCGTTCGCCGTCAGGCGTCAACCGGGGTTCGATGTATCGCGCATCCGTCATATTGCAGCCGCTGTGAACAACCAGGCGTACGAGGCGGTCTGCACGCCGCCGGTCATGCGGCGGCATCCCAGGACCATCGTACAGGCACAGTTCAGTATTCCCTTCACGGTCGCGTGCGCCCTGATCGACGGCAAGGTGACTCTCGGGCATTTCACCGAGGATGGGATACGGCGGGCGGATATTCTGGCTCTGGCGGAAAAAATCGAATGTTCCGTGGACGCGGAGATCGAGCGGGATTGGTCGCGCGCCATTTCGCCCACGCGCCTGCGGGTGGAGGCAGGGAACGACCTGCTGGAGGAACGCGTTGATTATCCGCGGGGAAACCCGGCGTTTCCGATGACTCCGGCGGATTTCGAAACGAAAATGGACGACTGCCTGGCGTTTGGTGGCCTGGACGGGCCATCCGCCCGCCTGCAATCGGCGGTGGAGGGACTGGAATCTTTGCGTTCGGCGCGGGATATCAACACCTTGCTGGCGCGCTGACGTCTCGGCGTGCCGCCCTTGTCGGTCAGGCCAGCCGTTCCATCTTCGGCGCTCGAACAAAGTGCGGCGTCGCGGCCGATGGCTCGGGGTTCGAACCATCGGCCGGCTGGGACGTTATTCTTCTTTATAACCGTATTCGGGAACCCCCTGTTCGGCGCCATAATATTTGTACGGGAGGAATTTTCCGGACATTTCGATCTTCACGCGGTCGCCGCGTTCATGCGCCATGCGTTCGAATTTGAAGTCGAAATCGATTGCCGACATAATTCCGTCGCCGAATTCTTCCTCGATCAAAACCTTCCACGCGGGACCGTTGATCATCACCATTTCATAGAATCGGTAAATCAACGGATCGGTGGGCGGCATCGGCGTGCCCGCACCGCGCATCGGCACTTCGTTCAGCATTGCTTCCTCGGCGGGCGACAGGGCGAACAAGGTCGCGGCTTTTTTTGCCAGAGGTTTGACCAGTTTCATTTGCCCCAGCAGCGCGCCGACAATCAGCGTATCGGACATGCCGCCGATCTCATCGCAGATATGGCGCCAGGTCCAGGCATTTTCCCGCTTAATGTCGAGAATTCGTTCCGTGAGTCCAGCCCTTGTCATCGTTGTTGCTCCTGAGGAATGCCGTCTGGCCACGCATCGTTGGACCGGCCTCGTCCGCCCTGACGATGGCCGAACCTGGGCAATTGTTGCAAGATGGCGACGCGCGCGTGCCGCTCAGGCCTTGGCATGCGGCAAGCGGGTGCTACTCTGATGGTCCCACGGCATTTTCGGCAGAAGGCACGCAACCATGAACGACGCCGCCACAGCAGCCCCACAGGTGCGTTACGAAACCCCGGCGCCGCATGTCGCGCGCATCGTCATGGCGCGGCCAGAGGCGCATAACGCCCAGGGATTGACGATGACGTATCAGTTGAATGCGGCGTTCGACCGGGCGGCGCACGATGACGATATCAAGGTGATCATTCTCGCCGCCGATGGGCGTAATTTTTCCGCCGGCCACGATCTCTCCGGCGACGGCGGCACCACTTGGCGCGACTTTCCGACAATCGGCACCTGGGCCGGCTTCGACGCGAAGGGCGCCGAGGCCCGTTATGGCCGCGAAATGGAAATTTATTTGGAAATGTGCGAACGCTGGCGGGCTCTGTCGAAACCTACGATCGCGCAGGTGCAGGGCAAGGTGATCGCGGGCGGGTTAATGCTGGCATGGGTTTGCGATCTGATTATCGCCAGCGACGATGCGACGTTTAAGGACCCGGTCATAGATTTCGGCATTTGCGGCGTGGAGTTCTTCAATCATCCGTGGGAGCTTGGGATTCGCAAGGCCAAGGAATTCCTGTTCACAGCGGACGAGATCACGGCGCAGGAAGCAGAAAAGCACGGGATGGTGAACCGTGTGGTGGCGCGGGCCGACCTGGAAACCGCGACGCTGGCATTGGCGGAGAAGATCGCGGCGAAACCGTCCTTCGCGTTGAAAGCCACGAAACAGGCACTGAACCACGTGCAGGATGTGCAGGGGCGGAAGAACGCGCAGATGCACGTGTTCAGCCTGCACCATCTGTTACATGCACATAATGAGCTGATTTACGGCATGGCGATGGACCCGAACGGATTGCCGCCGGCGGTGCGCGACAAGGTGCTGGCGCGCGTGGCCCGGGCGAAGGAAGCGGCGGCGAAAAATGCCGCAGAATAATGTATGACCGGTGAACGCTTCCGGCGCCGCGACCGAGGCTGTCTGAATGTCATGCGTTTCGCGCAATTACTCGGCGGCGGCGGACAACGGCGCCCCGGACGTCGCCGCGCGAATAAGTGGCAACAAATGACGGCCGTAATCGGTGGCATCGTCCAGCGGGTCGAAGCCGCGAATGAGAAAAGTGGTGACTCCCAGTGCATGATAGGCCAACAGGGAGTCCGCTACCTGTTCCGGTGTGCCAACGAGAGAGGTGGTGTTGGACCCCGCGCCGACGGCGGCCGCGACCTCGGTCCACAGCCGCGTGTCGCGGACGCGGCCACCGGCGGCGGCCTCCAGCAGGCGTTTGGACCCGATACTGTCCGGTTTGGCGTTGATCCGGCCGATGCAGTTGCCGCGCAGGTCGCGGATGCGTTCGATGATGCGATCGGCGCGACGCCAGGCGTCCGCTTCCGTCGCGGCGAGAACGGGGCGCATGGACAGGCTGAAGCGGATCGTTGCGGGATCGCGTCCGGCGCGGGCACAGGCGGCGTGGACCTTCGAAATCGTGTCGCGGGCCTGATCCAGGGTTTCGCCCCAGAACGCATAAATGTCCGCATGCTTCGCGGCGAATTCGATGGCGAGATCGGAGGAGCCGCCGAAATAAACCGGAATATGCGGCTTTTGCACGGGCTTGACGCGGGCGAAGGCATTTTCGAACTCGTAATATTGTCCCTTGTGGTTGAAGGGCGCGTCGGCGGTCCAGGTTTTCCGAAGGAGTCCGACATATTCGTCGGTGCGGCGGTAGCGTTCGTCGTGGCTGAGGAAATCGCCATCGCGGCGTTGCTCGGCGCCGTCGCCGCCGGTGATGATGTGGATACCGCCGCGCCCGCCCGAAAATACATCGAAGGTCGCGAAAAGACGGGCGGCATAGGTGGGTGCGAGGAAACCCGGCCGGTGGGCGATCATAAAGCCCAGAGTTTTGGTGTGCTGCGCCGCGTGGGTGGCGACAAGGACGGCGTCGGCGTCGGAGGAATTATGAGCGATCAATACGCGATCGAAACCCGATTCCTCGTGCGCGCGCGCGAAACGGGCGATATAATCCGGATCGACGACCGGCCCGGTGGCCGGATGGATTTCGGATTTTTCTTCCGACGCGATCATGCCGATGAATTCGACGGTCATGGGACTCTCCTGCCTGACGGGGCTCAGCTTATTGCGCCTGACGCGGAAGGTCCACAGACCGATGGTTTGGCGGTTCCCGCATGACGCGGAGCAAGCAGGGGGGAAACATGGCAGGCATTCGCATCGTCCACGTCAGCGACACGCATTTATCGCCGACGCACGCTTATTTCGCGATGAACTGGGACGCCTTCCGGGCGGAGATGGCGGCGAACCCGCCGGACCTCCTGGTGCATGGTGGCGACCTGGCCTTCAACGCGCCGGCGGTGGCGGGCGATCTGGCCTATGCCGCCGCGGAAATCCGCGCTCTGGGTCTCGATTGGCTGGCGATCCCCGGTAATCACGACATTGGCGAAGCGCCGGCGTTTTCCCGCCTGGATCAGCCGGTCACGCCTGCGACGATGGCGGCGTGGCGGCGCCTGGTGGGGCCGCAATGGTGGACCCGCGATGTGGGGGCATGGCGTTTGATCGGGCTCGACACGGCGCTGATGGCCAGCGATCTGGCGGAGGAGGCTGAGCAGAACGTGTTCTTTCGCGAGGCTCTGGCGTCGCGGAACGGGCGGCCGGTCATGGTCTTTGTGCATATCCCGCCTTTCGACGAAGATCCCGGGGATACGAAGAAGACGACATCGGTCATTCCGTTTCCGGCGCGGGGGGGCTTCCTGGACGCCTGCGCCGCCGGCGGTGTGAAAATCGTTGCCTGTGGGCATCTGCATGTTTACCGGCATCATGTTTACCGGGGGATGGACATCGTGTGGGCGCCACCGACGGCGATGGTGGATATGAAGAAGTGGCTGTCCAGGTTTGGGCGGTTGCCTCGGCCGGGTTATTTGGAATGGGCGTTGGACGGGGCTACCGCCACGCACCGGCTGGTGGAGGTGGAGCGGATGTTCATGATCGACATGACCGGCTGGACCGCCGGAAATAACGGCACCACGACCACCCTGCCGCCCTGGACCGGGCTTTGCGGGCGATCGTGATGGGTGGACGCTATGACGGTTGGCGCTGACGTGCGGCCGGGGTTGGCGCGGACTTCAGCGCCGCGACGAATTTTTGCGGATGTGCAAAATTCAGGTATTCCGCAGCATAGGCGGGTGGCAGGACCTCGACCATCGTTACGTTTTCGACCCAAACCTCGATAACATGGAACGGGCCGCGGTTGCAGTCGTGACATTCCCAGCCCGCGCGGGCGGCGATCGCCTTGACCGTGGCCGCATCGGTCGCGACGCTGAGGGCGAAATGGGTGGAACCGTAGCCGCGGGCTGCCTTTTTCACGAAACTGCCACCGGTGGTGCCGCCAGGTTGCAGTTCGGTGCCTGCCGGATAGACTTCCACGCCAGAGCCATGGTCGTCGAGTTGCAGGGCGAAGTAGCTGCCGGGGTTGGGCGGGAACGGAACGGCGGTGCCGCCCATAAGTTCGGCCAGCACGCCGGCGGCAGTTTCCGGGTCTTGCGCGGCGATGGACAGATGATGGATCATGGAACCCTCATAAGTTTGAAGTTTCAGGCACGTAACATCGCCGCGACCTGGTCGAGGTGGCGGACGCGGGCATACATTTTCATCGATTTATCGAGGCTGTAGGCATGGGCCGCGGCATCGCCGCTCCAGCAACATTCGCGCACGACGATGGTGGAAAGGTCGAGGTTGAAGGCCTCGCGCACGCTGGTTTCGACGCCGCGGTTGGTGGCGCCGCCGCCGATGATCACGGTGTCGCGGCGCAACATGCGCAAAAGTTCGGATATACCGGTCCCGTAAAACGCACTGGGCCGGCGTTTAAGGTAAACATAGTCTTGCGGTTGGGGCGCGATTTCGTCGGGGAAGCCCGCGCCTTCGGTGCCCTCGATGCCGTTGGTGAGAGAGGGGACGCCGGTTTCCGCCGACAGATCGGTGGGGAGAAGGACGATGTCGGCGCCGTCGGCGCGGCTGACGGGGGTGGTGTAAATGACGGGGATGTTGGCGGCTCTGGCGGCGGCGATCAGGCGCGCCCAGGAGAGGAGGACGGGGCGGATGGCGGCGGCGCGGGCGGGGTCGGGGGGTGTCAGGGCGCGGCGGCAGACGTCGTAGGCGATCACCGCGGCTCGGGCTGGGTCGATGCGGTCCGGGTCGGGCATCGGAGAACTCCTGGGCGGGTTAAGTGGTGACCTGCGTGGTGGGGCCGGAGTGTAATAGGGCGACGGGCGAAATCAATCGGTGCTTGGCGGGGCGCTGGGATGGGGTGAACCTGCGGATGGTTGGTTGTGTTAAGGCAACGTTGAAATGTCCCCTTCTCTGGGTCGAAATTCCTTGTCTCCTGAGGCAAAGCCGTAGGGGCATGGGGAACGCCCAGTGCCCGTGGAACGGACGTCCTCGGGCGTTACCCACACCCCCGTCCCAAGCCAAGGGGGCATTCCGGCTTTGCGTTAACAATCGGCGGTGCCACTTGACCGGGAGCGGCCTGAGTTAC
>JAYWAX010000648.1:0-3062 GCA_043782125.1 Acetobacteraceae bacterium
GCTGTCGCTGCCCGGTGTTGCCGCGGGTGTCGCCTTGGTGTTCATCCCCGCGACGGGTGAGTTTGTCATCCCCGATCTTTTGGGCGGTCCCGGCGCACGGCTGATCGGGCGGGTGCTGTGGGAAGAATTCTTCAACAATCGCGACTGGCCGATGGCGGCGTCCCTCGCCATCCTTTTGCTGCCCATTCTCCTTCTTCCGCCTTTATGCGTCCGTCTGGCGAAACGCGCGCGCGGCTGATTGCGGTCACCGTCCCTCGCCGGCGCGCGCGCCGTTCGCGGAAACGCCACGAAGCCCGGAACGAGCGGAACTGCCATTCGCTTCACAAAGATTCGGGGTTTCCAATGCGGCATCGGCTGGCGGCCTGGCCGTGCCGGGGCAGCCGGAATACGGGCCGCCTCCCACGAAGCGCGCGACGTAGACGGGTGGTTCCGGCCCTTCCCGGAACAGCAGGAAGCGGGTGTGTGCCGATCCGCTGAAAAAGCGGCCGCGGTGACGCCGGCGCGGTCAGGCGGGCGGGGTCAGGCCCAGCATGGCGCGGCCGTCGCAGCCGATATGGAAAGGGGCGGGGAGGCGGGCACAAGCAGGAAAGTCAAGATATTCGCCAAAGCAGAATTGGCTGTCATGGGACAACATGCTGGACTTGATCGTCGGCCACAGTTGATCGCGCAGGAACTCCTGATCCGCCGTGCGGCCCAGAAGATCGGAGCGCGCGGCGAGATAGTTCCGCGCCCAGTTCGCGATGCCGGGGAAGACGCCGCGCACCCCGCCCCACATTCCCGCCAATACGAGTTCCCCGTGGTCGTAATTGTCCCGCATCACATGGAAATGCCGGCCCGATTGCAACCATTCCTGGACCGCCGCAGCTTCGCGGATGTTCACGACCGAATCGGCATCCCGCAGAATGTAACGATCCACTGCTGTATCGTCGGCGGCCAGGAACCGCCAGAACGTGCCGAAGGGGTTGGACGGCAGGCCCGCGACCTTAAGCACCATAGCGCCCTGCGCGACCAATGCCTGGACCACATCTTCCGGCACGGTGTCGTCGATGTAAAACCGGCAGGTCCAGCCCAGGTAAAGAAATTTCGCGGCCTGGGCGTTCAGGATGGCGGTGCGGATATAGCGTTCGTTGTTGCCAAACAGCGAAAAGCTGATGGCGTTACGTTGCGGGCGCGTGGGATCGAAGGGCGGGACCGCGATCCGGCTCAGATCGAGCGCGGGTTCCGTCGAGGCCGCGTCCTTCAGTTCCAGGCACCGGGTTCCATGCGGGCGCGCCGCCGCCAGATCGCCAAGTTTGCCGTACGCGGTGCAGAGGATGTTGTGCCATTGGAACATGCCGCCGAAACGCGCCAACGCCGACTGGGCGCGCGGGATCACTTCGGTCCAGCGGCCCGCCTGCAACAAGGCGTAGACCGCGTTATAAACGCTGTCGGTGTTGTCCGGCAGCAAAGCGGTCGCGATGTCGCTGAAATGGATTGCCTTTTCCGTGTTCGCGGCGCGCAGCCAGTAAAATCCCAGCAGCCGGGCCATTTCCCCTCGCAGAGGCGAATCCGGGACATGGGGAAGCCAGGTCTCGACGACCTCGACCTCGCCGGTCAGGCCGTTTTGCCGGATATGGCGCAGCAGCGCGTTGAACCCTTCGGCAATTGCGTGTTGCCTGGCGGCCTGTACCTCGGTCACGGCGATTTTGGTTTCCGGCAAGACGGCCTCGGCTGGTTTCGTGCGGCCTGGTTTTGGCAGGGAAACTCCTAACACGCGGTTTCATGCGGCGTCAGGCGATTTCCGGTTTCGGCCCCCGTGCCGCGGAGGCACATTGGAAACGGCCCGTGCCGCGGAGGCACATTGGAAACGGCCCGTGCCACGGAGGCATCTTGAAGACGGACCGGGGACGAGGCACATCGTTGTGGCCAAGGAGATTTCGACCATGTCCGCGACGCGCCGGCATTTGCTGACGGCCCCGATCGGCCTCGGCCTGCCTTTCATCCGCTCCGCCGCCGCCGCACGCGGAAGCGTCACCTTCGCCGCGTTCGGCGGGACATTTCAGGAGCTTTACGAACCTCTGGCGGTGGTCCCCTTCGTGGCGGCGAATCCCGGCGTGGAGGTGTTCTATTATGCTGTTCCCACGTCCACTCAGGCGTTGGCGACTTTGCGCCGTCAGCGCGACGCGCCAGAACTGGATGTGGTCTTGTTGGAGATCGGCGCGGCCCGGACGGCTTTGAACGAAGGGTTGCTGGAACCTTTGACACACGCGACGTTGCCGGTCCTCGCCGAACTTGGAAAAGGAACGTTCCCGGAGGGATTCCCTGGCCCGGCGTTGTACACCGAACCGCTGATGCTGCTGTACGACGCGGCCAAACCGGTGCCGCCGCCCTATTGGAAAATCCTGTGGGGGCAGTCTTACGAACGCGACGTGGCCGTGCCCGCGGCGCCGGATTCCATAGGGCTCGCTCTGGCGCTGGTGGCCGGGACGTTGTTCGGCGGCGGCGACACGGCGCGGATACTGGAAGGCGGCATCGCCGCGATCGCGCAACTGGCGGGCCGGATTGTCACCTGGGATCCACGCCCGGATGTGTATCGTTTCGTGGCCGACGGTGGCGCACGTTATGGCGTTGGCTGGAACATGCAGGCGCAGATTGCCGCCGACCGGCTCGATGGCCGCCTGGGTGTTGCGTTCCCGGTCGAGGGAACCATTTCTCGCGCGTTCACGATTAATCTGGTGAAGGGCGCCCGCCAGCCAGAAGCCGCGCGTCTGCTGATCACCTACCTGCTGAGCGCGGCGGCGCAACGCGCGATGGTGGAACGGATGTATCTCGGCCCGGTCAACGCGAAAACTCAGTACTCAATGCCGGCGCTGCTCCGCACGGCCAGCACGGCGGACCGCGCGGTGCGGGGACTACCGGTGGATTGGGTGGCGGCGGGAAAATTGCGAGAAACCGCGATCGCGCGCTGGCGGGCGGTCGTGCCCGCCCCAGGTTGAGTTTTGGACGCGGCGGTGACACGCTTCCGCCAAAGGGAGGCACGAACATGACAAAACTCACACGCCGGCAGGCGCTGGCGGTCGCGA
>JAYWAX010000649.1:0-8470 GCA_043782125.1 Acetobacteraceae bacterium
GCGAGCGACTTCTCGTCGTTCCTGTTGCAGGCGCAAGGATCGCGCGCGAAAGTCGTGGGACTCGCAAATGCGGGCGGCGACTTCATCAATGCCGTGAAGCAGGCGTCTGAGTTCGGCGTGGTCAAAGGCGGCCAGCGGCTGGCGGCCTTGCTCGCGGTCATTCAGGACATGAAGGCACTGGGCTTAAAGACGGCGCAGGGCCTGGTGGTGACGGATTTCGGGTATTGGGATTTGAACGACGAAACGCGGGCGTTCACCAAACGGTTCATGGCGCGCACTGGCATGGCACCGAACTTCATTCATTTGAACGACTACGGCGCGACGATGCATTATCTGAAAGCGGTAAAAGCCGCCGGCACGGATGACGCGAAGGCCGTCATGGCGAAAATGAAGGAAATGAAAATCAACGACATGATCACCAAGGACGGCTGGATCCGCGAAGACGGACGCGTCATGCGCGACGCCTGGTTGATGCAGGTCAAGACGCCCGAAGAGTCCAAAGGCGACTGGGACATTTATAAAATTCTGGCGCAAATCCCCGCCGAAGAGGCGATCCGTCCGCTGGCACAGAGCGAGTGTCCGCTGGTGAAGAAGTAAGGCCCCGGCGAACGGGAGGCAGCGTTGGGACGCCGCTCAGGTGCTGTTCTTCCGTCGCCCGGCACTTGCCTCCATCGCCCCCATCCCGCACCCTGGAAGGGAATGGGAGGAACCATGCGCATCGAAATTCTCTGCACCGGCGACGAAGTGCTCACCGGCAAAATCGTCAACACCAACTTCAGCTATATGGCGCAGAAGCTGGAAGATGTCGGCCTGTCCGTGCATTGGGGCACGACGGTTGGCGACGACCGGGAGTCCTTGCTCGCCGCGTTCAAGCTGGCGGGGGAGCGCGCCGACGCGGTCATCGTCAATGGCGGGCTTGGCCCGACCGTCGACGATTTGTCGCAAGAAATCGCCGCCCAGGCCGCCGGTGTGGAACTGGTCCTGCACGAAGAATGGCTGGCCACGATGGAGAGCTTCTTCACGCGCCGTGCCCGGACCATGCCGCCGAACAACGTCAAGCAGGCGATGCTGCCCGCGACGGCGGAAATGATCGACAACCCCATCGGCACCGCCTGCGGTTTCGCCATGGACCTGGGCAAGGCCCGCTTCTTCTTCACCCCCGGCGTCCCGCGCGAGTTGCGGCGCATGCTGGAAGAACAGGTCATTCCCCGTATTCTGGCCCGCTCCGGCGCGCCCGCCTCGATCCATCTGAAACGGTTCCATTCGTACGGGATCGGCGAATCCCATGCCGATCAGATGCTGACAGGGCTGGAAGATCTGGACCCAACGGGCGGCGTGAAACTCGGCTTCCGCGCGCATTATCCGCAATTGGAAACCAAGCTGACGGTGCGCGGCACGGACATGGACGACGTGCATCGGAAACTCGCCCCGGTCGCCGCCGCCGTCCGCGAACGGCTTGGCAATTTCATCATGGCCGAGGACGACCAGACGCTGGAAGGCGTGGTGCTGGCCGAGCTGACCAAACGCGAGGCGACTCTCACCGTCGTGGAAACCTTCACCGCCGGCCAGATCGCCGCCCGCTTCGCGCATCTGCCCAGCGCCGAACACGTGTTCCGCCGTGGCGTCGTCGTCCGCGACCTGATGGAACTGCGCCACGCCTTCAACCTGCCCACCGTCGATCTTTTATCCGCGTTGACCGAGGACTCCACGGCCGCCGTCGCAACGGCCGCGCGCGAACAGACCGGCGCCTCGCACGCTTTGGTGTCCCTGATCGAGCTTGACGCGGGCGCCGACCGGATGGATTTCGGCGGCACGTTATGGACCGGTATCGCAACGCCCGAAGGGGTCGAGGTGCGCCGTTCCCGCATTCTGGGCGGGCGGGACTGGGTGCGTCTGGGCGCGGTGGAAATGGGGCTGGATTGTCTGCGCCGTCAGTTGCAGGGCCTGCCGGTGGTTGAACGTATAGATTTCGAAAAGACCTGACCCTTGCGCGAAATCGATTCAACTTACGCCTGGTTCCGGCTGGGCGTCTCCGTCCTGCTGTCCGCGCTTGGCGGGGTCGGCATGTGGTCCGTTGTCGTGGCGCTGCCCGCCGTGCAAACCGAGTTCGCCGTGGCCCGCGGCGACGCCTCCTTGCCGTTCACCCTGACCACGATCGGCTTCGGGGTGGGCGGCGTGCTGATGGGCCGTCTGTCCGACCGTATCGGCATCGTCGCGCCGGTCATGATCGGGGGCTTGTCATTAGGCGTGGGTTATGCACTGGTCGCGCTGTCGCAAGGCCTGACGCAGTTCGCGGTCGCTTATGGCGTGCTGATCGGCATGTTCGGGACCGCCGCGACCTTCGCGCCGCTGATGGCGGATATTTCCAAATGGTTCGAACGCCGCCGGGGGATCGCGGTCGCCCTGTGCGCGTCGGGCAATTACATCGCCGGCGCGATCTGGCCACCGATCGTCGAGTATCTGATCCGAACCCAGGGATGGCGCGCCGCGCATTTGTGGATCGGCGCGGTCTGCGTCGTCGCGATGGTGCCGCTGTCGCTGCTGTTACGCTCGCCCGCGCCGGTCCGCGCCGCGAACGCGCCGCCGGCGGTGTCTGGCCTGTCCCGGGTGTCCAATCTGTCGCCGGGACTGTTGCAAACGTTGCTGGTGGCAGCGGGGGTGCTGTGCTGCCTCGCGATGGCGATGCCGCAGGCGCATATCGTCGCATACTGCGGCGACCTGGGTTACGGTGCGGCCAACGGCGCGCGGATGCTGTCGCTGATGCTTGGCTTTGGCATCCTTAGCCGGATCGCCTCCGGCCTGCTGGCGGATCGTTTCGGCGGGCTGACGACGCTGGCGATCGGTTCGGCCGCGCAAATGACGGCGCTGACGCTCTATTTGACGACCGACGGGCTGGCGTCGTTGTTCGTGATTTCCGCGCTGTTTGGATTGTTTCAAGGCGGTATCGTTCCGAGTTACGCGATCATCGTTCGCGATAACTTCCCGGCGAACGAAACCGGCGGCCGTGTCGGCTTCGTCATGATGGCCACGCTTCTGGGCATGGCGCTTGGCGGCTGGATGTCGGGCGTTATCTTCGACCTGACCGGGTCGTACCGGGCCGCCTTCGGCAACGGCGTGTTCTGGAACGTGTTGAACCTGGGGATCGCGGTGTTCCTGCTGACGAGAGGACCGCGGCGACGGACAAACCTGGCATATTCCTGAACCCGCGCCGCCGCCGCGGTCTCGCGGGCCGTCTGGAACAGCGTTCGGAACGATTGACTTATCGCAACGTCCTCGCCGCGTCATGGCACGCCCCCGCGCGGGCCATCGGTCGCGGCACACCGTTGCGATGTGGCCACGATCGGCGGCGGCAAGCGCCTCTCGTCCGATCGCCGGGTCGGGCCAAGACGTGGGCAAGCAGAGAGTCAATCGTCCTGCGGACCCATCGCGGCAGTGGCCAGGCGCGCCGGTTACAGGTTCTTCACCTCGTTCTCCGTCCCAATGATGTGACGGCCGATCATTTCGACCAGCGGCACCATCGCCTGCATATGCTGGCTGGCGGTCAGCGCGTCGCGCAGGCGCCGTTCGAACGGCTGCGAGTCCATGATCGCGCCGGTGCCGGCACCGCGGTAACACTGCACGGACACGTCGGTCGCCTCATTCATCGCATAGGTTGTGGCCAGGCGCATCCGCATCCGGTGGTCTACGGTGATATGGCCAGCGGCGGAGGCGTCGTAAATCTCGCACACCGCTTCATGCACGAACGCACGGGCCGCCGAGAGTTTGGCCTCCATCAGGCCGATTTCCCGCTGGATCGCGTTGTTCTGGGCCATGGGATTGATCGAGGCCTTGCTGTGCCGTCCCCGCACCAATTGGGTGTAAGTTTCCAGCATTTTCCGGCCAATGCCCAGTGTGACGGCGCAGAAACCGGTGGCGTAGAGGAGGGTGGAGAGGATGGGGTAGAGCGGTCCCTTCTCCCGCCATTCCTCCGGTGCCTCGCGCGCCGGGGCGTGTTCGTCGGGAATGAACAGGTCCGCGACCTCGTACGTGTCGCTGCCGGTGCCGCGGAGTCCGAGGACATGCCAGTCGTCGATAATCCGCGCCTTCGATTTCAGGAACAGGAAGCTACGATCGTCGGGGCGGGCGTAGCGGATGTGCGGCGTGCCGTCGGGGTTTTGCACCGCGCTATGGGCGCCGATCCAGTCGGTGTGGCGGCTGCCGCTGGCGAAACTCCATTTGCCGGTCAGGCGATAGCCGCCGGGAACCCGGATCGCCTTGCTGTAATTGTGCCGCGCGCCCCAGGCGAGCCCCGCGCGCGGTCCGTTGAAGATGGCGGCTGCGGCCGCGTGCGGCATGGCGGCGGCGGAGGTGGCGGACGATACGTTCGATTGGTTAACGAACCAGCCGGCGCTGCCATCGCCCATGCCGATTGCCTCGGCGACTTTGCAAAAGTCGAGAAGGTGGACTTCTTGTCCGCCCAGACTGCGGGGCAGCAGAAGACGCAACAAGTCCTGACCGGCGATGGCGTCCACGGCCTCGGGCGTCAATTCGCGGCGGCGGTCGATTTCGGGGCCGTTCGCGTCCAGCAGCGGGATCAGCGACCGCGCCCGGTCCGGCGCACTGGCGGCAAGCGTGGGGTGGAACAGCGTATCCATCGGCGCGGGTCCTCAGGTGGGAAGATGGGGCGGGAAAGCTTGATGTGCGACGGCTGGATGACCCATAAAGGGAGGGCTGGAAGTCCGTCAAATGGCCGGTCTGGGATCGGCGGGCGGGCCGCCATGGCAGAACGGCGGATATCTCCTGAAATCGTACATTATGCAAAGACTTTCCGCGCGGCCCGTCCCGGTCTGTACCGGAACGGGCCGTTCGGCATGGCTGGTTCAGACCGGGATGCCCAGAAGCCGCGCCGCCGTGCCGCCGAGAATGGCGATGCGGTCGTCATCGGTCAGGCCGGGCGTGTTCATGACCAGATCGACTTCCGTGCTGGTCCAGGGGAAGGGATAATCGGTCCCGATCATGATCTGCCCTACGCCGGTTTCCGCGATCAGGTGGCGCAACGCTTCCGGCGTGAAAACGATCGTATCGAAGAACAACTGACCGTCGCGCAGATAAGCGGTCGGCGCTTTCTTCGGCAACGGTCCGACCCGGTTCGGAAACGTCCGGGTCACGGCGTCGGAACGATTCGCGTACGACGGCAGGAACCCGCCACCATGGGAGGCGCAAATCTTCAGGCCGGGAAAACGATCCAGCGTGCCTTCGAAAATCAGATGCGACAGCGCGATCGTGGTTTCCAGCGGATTGCCGATCGTATTGCTCAGCAGTCCGCTGCCATCGAGGCGTCCGCTCGCTTCCAGTTCCCGCGTGCCAAGCGGGTGCATGAACACGAGCACGCCGAGTTCCTCGCACTTCGCCCAGAAAGGATGAAATCTGGGGTTGGAGAGTTCTTCGCCGGCCACGCTGCCGCCGACGCCGACACCACGAAAACCAAGCTTTTTGACCGCATATTCGACCTGTTCCGCAGCCAGTTCGGGATGTTGCAGGGACGCGGTGGCGAAGGCCACGAACCGGTCCGGGCTGGCGGCGCAGAATGCCACCAGCGTTTCGTTCTGAATTTTGATCAGTTCCGCCGCCGCGTCGCGTTCGGCACGATACCAGAACGGATTGATGCTCAGCGCCTCGACATCCATACCCTGCGCGTCCATGGCGGCGATGCGGGTGCTGGTGTCGTCCATCATCAGGCCCGGCGCTTCCAGCGGGTGGTTAATGATCGCTGCGGCCTTGGGAACGATGCAATGGGCGTGAACGTCGATCGTTTTGACGCGCTTGCCCGCGACCACGACTTCCCGCCGCCGCGGGCGGTTATCCGAGGTGGGCGCGATACTGCCCATCGCGCAGCCGACAAATGCGATTCCGGCCAGCGTGCTGGCCAACAGAGTTCCGTCGATTGGCATTTTGGTTCCTCCCCCATGTTCGGACAATTGACACTTCGTCTTATCGCATGCGCGCCGTGTCCGGGATAGATGGTCTGGGCTTGGGCGGATGCCACGCCGAACCCGCATGCGCCCGGTTAATTGTATCGTTTTCCTGTCGATCTCAGCCTGAACCGGCGGATCACGCGTCGTCGCCAAATGCCTTGCGTTTCAGGTCTTTCAACCGGTCTTCGCCATGCGGCGTGCGCGGGTCGATATCCAGGACATGGCGCCAGGCGTCGTGTGCGGCTTTCCAGTCCTCTCGCGCTTCGGCGATCTGGACCAGGGTTTGCCACGCCGCGAAGTGTCGAGGTTCCAGCTTCAGCGTTTCCTGAAGGTCGCGCACCGCGCCCGCCGTGTCGCCACCGCGAAACCGCGCGATGCCGCGTTGATGCCAGGCTTCGGCCAGAGTGGGATCCAGGACGATCGCGTCGCCGAAGACGTCCACCGCTTCCGGCGCCGCGCCCGCGTTCATTTCCCGCAGTCCCCGGCTCATGAGCAAGGTCACTGCGGGCGTGCCGGCTTCCAGCCAGGCGTGGCGGATGCGGTCTTCCATCATGGCCGCCATTTGTTCGTTCGGCGCGGTGCGCAGCGCGTCGAGCATCTTGTCCAGCGCGGCTTTTTTGTCGGCGTGGGCCTGCCCGAAGGCGCAGGCGGGAAGCAAACACAGCGCCAGGATCAGTCCGCGCATGGCACACCATCCGGCTTTGGCCCGCCCGCCATCCAGTCCAGCAAAGCGACGGTATGCACGACCGGCAACCCGGCGCCGGAGAGTTGCGTAATGCATCCTATATTCCCGGCCGCCACCAAATCTGGATTTTTGCGGACGATGTTACGTAGTTTGCGTGTGCGCAGCCGGTCCGCGATGTCCGGTTGCAGCATGTTATATGTTCCGGCGGAACCGCAGCAAAGATGGCCCTCGGCCGGTTCGACCACCCGAAACCCGGCCCTGCGCAGCAGCGCCTTGGGCTCGTTCACAATGCTCTGGCCATGTTGCAGGCTGCACGCGGCGTGATAGGCGACGGTCAGGTTCGGCGCAGCGCGCAGGGGCGCGTACCCGATCCGCGTCAAAAATTCCGATATATCGACGGTGAGCGCCGAAATCCGTTCCGCCTTGCGCCGGATATCGCCGGGTTCGTTACGGAACATGAAACCGTAATCCTTGATCGTCGTGCCGCAACCGGAGGCGTTGACGATCACCGCGTCAAGCCCGTCTTTATCGATTTCGTGGCTCCAGGCCTCGATATTCGTCCGCGCCAGCAGCGTCGCCGGATCGTGCTGGCCCATGTGATGGTTCAGCGACCCGCAACAGCCCGCGCCTTCGGCGATCACGACCTCGCACCCCATCCGGGTCAGCAGGCGGATTGTGGCGTTGTTGATTTCGGGGGCGAGTACCTGTTGCGCGCATCCCGCCAGCAGGGCCACGCGGGCTTTCCGCGGTCCGATCGCGGGATGGACCCGCGGCCCTTCGTGCGGGTCGGGGCCGGGCACATTGGCGGGCGCCAAAGCCAGCATCGCGCGCAGGCGCCGCGACAGCATGGTTTTCCCGGGAATAAGCCGCGCGAACGGCCGCATCAAACTCGCGCCGGCCAGCGCGAGGCGAAACATTCCCGGACGCGGAATGATCCATCCAAGTAAAGAACGGATCGCGCGCTCTGCCAGCGGGCGTTCATAGGTGCGTTCGATATAGGCGCGGGCGTGATCCACGAGATGCATGTAATTCACGCCGGACGGGCAGGTGGTCATGCAGGACAGACAGGACAGGCAACGATCCACATGGCGAACGACTTCCTCGGTCGCCGGACGGTTCGTTTCCAGCATGTCCTTAATCAGATAAATCCGGCCGCGCGGACTATCGAGTTCGTCGCCCAACAGGAGAAAGGTGGGACATGTGGCGGTGCAGAGGCCGCAGTGGACGCAGCTTCGCAGCACCTGGTTGGCGGTGGCGGTCGCTGGATCGGCGAGCTGCGCTTCGGTGAAATTCGTCTGCATGCGATCAGAACCCCGCGTAAATCCGGCCCGGGTTTAAGATCCCCCGCGGGTCCATGGCTGCTTTTACCCTCCGGGCGATCGCCGCCAGCGGCGCGGGCTCGGGCGGTACGACATCGACGGCGGTGCGAAGCCAGTCGGGCGCGCGCATCAGGGTCCAGACCCCGCGCGCGGCACGGGCAGCGGCTTCGACGGCGCGATGGGTGGCCTGTGTCGCCGGTCCGGTCAGCCAGATCAGCCCGCCGCCCCAATCCAGGAAACCCGACGCGCCCGCCACCGCCGCCAGCACGCCCGGACCGGCGGAGGGCCGCGTGGACACGCGCCAGACGGCGTCGCCGTCCGCGACGGTCAGCGCCCGCACATCGCGCACGCCGCGCCATAGTGCCCGCGAGGCCGCGCCATCCAGAATGTCCGCTTTGGGATATCCCAGCTCCGCGCGCAATTTTCCGGTTCGGTATGAGACCGACTTCGCGAAATCCTCGATCCGGATCAGCGTCAGCGATCCGTCCGGCGACAGTGGCGTCCCGGCGGGA
>JAYWAX010000650.1:0-3062 GCA_043782125.1 Acetobacteraceae bacterium
TCACCAACGGCGTCCGATGACCGACAATCGATATCATGCCAATCCAGAGATATTGCCGCAGACGCGGTGTCGAGATCGCTTTGCTCACATCGGCATACAGCGCTCTGGAGCCATCGATCTTGACGGCGCGGCTCGACAAAACCAGGTGCCAACGACCGTTATCGTCGTCCATCAACCAGAACGCCGCCTCGAACGCCATTGCATGCGTGTCGAGACTCGCCACCAACTCACGGCCGGCCTCAATCATACCCTGCGTAAGGTCCGGCCTTACCAAAATTGTCTCAGCCATCGCAGCACTCCCCTCCGGCCCGCCACGGCATCCAGGAAATCCAGAACCTCGGCTCGCGGCCGGGACACCCGGTACCGGGTTTCGACATTCCAGCTTTTGATCGTCGCCCAGGACGCCTGGACCGTGGCTTCCGCCGCGTTCAACCTGGGCTCCAAACCCGACAACTTTAACAGGTCCTCCAGATTGTGCGTATACGCCCGATTCGCTCTTTGCCGATCTGGAAACTCGTACCGTTGTGTCGCCTTGGCGAGGGCCGATTTGAGCGCGCTTTCGATCGCGAGCCCGCCGAGATAATAGGCCCCGTCATAAAGTTGGGCACGGGCCAGCGCCTTGGCCTCGCGAACCCTTACCCCCTCGAGCGCCTGAAAATCCCGCCGTAGCATCAGCGCACGCCCTCGCCAGGCTGCAATGCCAAACGTGGCATCTCCGGATTTTCAACAGATCACTCCGCCGCCTTGGGGAACGGCACGGGCCGCAAGGCCGCTTTCATGCCGTCGTCGTAAGCCGCGCGCCAGTCCTTTTCGGGCAGGACCCGCTCTCCGCTGCGAATGCCGAGATAAACCGCCGGATCGTCCACTGCGGGCGGGGTCGTGCCTTGATCCCGCAGGGCGCGCGCGGCCAGCAGCAGGCGCCGCCGCGTCCGCGTGATCATCTGATCGCTTGGCGCCAGATGTTCCAACGCATGATCGACGATGCCGCCCATGCTTTCGGTGATCGCCTGATCCTGCATGTGGATATGGGTAATGCCGGTATAAATCTCATCGTTACGTTGCGCGTCGCGATCGATCAGGTAATCGTTCGCATCCTGCTGCACCGGACGGAAGCGACCGAGCCAGCCGGTCGTATTCGGCTGGTATTGGATCGCCGGCGCCGAGCCCGGGATCGGCTTGCCGTCTGCCAAAGGCTTTGTCAGCGACGCCTTTTTCCAGACCATGGACACGAACATCGTGTGGGTGTCGTCCATCGGCACCCACGCCCGTGCTTGCACCCGGTCGATCAGCGGCCCTTGCGGCACCCAGGTCCAGAACGGAAAACCGAAATGCGCGAACCGCCAATACGTCTGGCCGTCCTCCGCCGGGCGCATGGCGCAGTACATCGTGCCCCAGTCCGTTTCCGTCACGTGATATTCCGGCGCCCGGTGCAACACCTGATATTTCACCCAGTTGTCGTCCTGCACTTGCTCCGGCTTCACGCTGCCGACATGCAGCCAACTGAAATGCGATGTGTCGATATCGCCCTCCAGCGCCTGCAACCAATTGCATTGGCGCTGGCAGAACATGATCGTCACATCCGCCGCGTCCAGCATGGAGGCCTCGATCGCGGGCATTGGCGGCGCATCCTCGCGCTCTCCCATGTAAACCCAGATCAGGCCCGCGCGCTCTTGCGCCCGATAGGTCCGGGCGCGGACCTTGTCCTTGAATTCCTGATGCGGCGGCAAATTCGGCTGCGACAAACACGCCCCGTCCACCGCGAATTTCCAACCGTGATAAACACAGGCGATTCCGTCGCCCTCGTTCCGCCCGTAAAACAACGACGCGCCACGGTGCGGGCAGCGATGATCCAGCACCCCGACCGCGCCTGCAGCATCCCGGAACGCAATCAGTTTTTCGCCCAGAAGCATCAGCCTGACAGGATCGCCACCCGCGACGACCTCGGACGATTTCAACGCGGGCAGCCAATAATGGCGCATCAAGGCACCCATCGGCGTTCCCGGACCAACACGCGTGAGCTCCAAACTCTCCGTGACGTTCGTCATGCGTTCCTCCCGCTTTTTCCCGGGAGCCATCGCACCACGAATGTGCCCAGGGGGCAATCGGCAAGTGGCTGGGGAGACGCCGATCGCCCCCTGGGAGACAAGCGGCGCGGGGTGTGGCAGGTTTGGCGCCGATGCATCAGCTTTTGTTATTACGGCACGCGAAGTCGGCCTGGGACGATGCCGCGATGGCCGACCGGGACCGCCCGTTGAACGCCCAGGGACGGCGTGGCGCGCATGCAATGCGGCGTGCGATGCGAGATATCGGGTTCGCGCCCGACATGATTCTGGTGTCCCCGGCCCGGCGCACGCTGGAAACGATGGCGATTTTGGAGCCGTGGGACGACACCCCGTTGGTCGAGCCCATCGACGAGCTTTACCTCGCCAGCGAAGCACAGTTGTTGGACGTCTTGCGCGGCGTGGCGGAGACGGTGCGTACGGTGCTGCTGATTGGGCATAATCCGGGCCTGCATGAACTCGCGCTGATGCTGACGGACGTTCGGACGTCGGCCGAAACGGCGGCTCAGGCGGTATCGGAGGGCTATCCAACCGCCGGTCTCGCGGAATTCGCGATCGCCGGTCCGTGGTGCCGTCTTGGTCCGGGCGGCGGGCGGCTGATGCGGTTTTTGACGCCGCGCATGTTGGACTCCGCGCAATGAACCTGACGCTGCGTCTGTCCTGCGCGGACGCCGCGAAGCTGCGGCGCCTCCCGATCGTGAAAACCGCCCGGGCGGCGCGCGCCAGAACCCAGGCGGCGAAGATTGTCTGGTACGATGGGCCGGAGCGGGAACTTGCGGCGCGCGGGCTGACCCTGGAGGGGCACAGCGGGACCTGGCGTATGGAGCGGCACTGGCCGGCACCCGGGGAACTCTGGCCGCCCGGTGCCCCGCCCCGGCCAGCCGGCGACAGCGAACGGCCCGCCCCCCAATCGCCCGATCCCCAATCGCCCGATCCCCTGTCGCCCGATCCCCTTCGGCCCGAACCCCTTCGGCCCGAACATCTGGCCCCCGTCGCGACGTT
>JAYWAX010000651.1:0-8465 GCA_043782125.1 Acetobacteraceae bacterium
GATCGAAAGCGCGGCCCGCCGAGCGGAGGCACATGATTTCATCATGGGCCTGGAAGACTGGCACGAACGCACCGGCTACGACGCCCATGTCGGCGAACGCGGCGTGAAGCTTTCGGGCGGCCAGCGCCAACGCGTCGCGCTTGCCCGCGTCATCCTCAAGAACGCCCCGATCCTGGTTCTCGACGAGGCCACCTCCGCGTTGGACTCCGAAGTCGAAGCGGCGATCCAGAGCCAACTCGACGGCCTGATGGATGGGCGCACCGTCATCGCGATCGCGCATCGGCTGTCAACGATTTCCCGTATGGACCGTCTGATCGTGCTGGACGAAGGCCGTATCGTGGAAGCGGGTTCCCATGCCGCGCTGCTGGCCAAGGATGGTGTTTACGCGCGGCTGTGGAACCGCCAATCCTGCGGCTTCGATCCTGTCCTGGCGGACATGGGGGCAAAATAGACCGCATGGCGTCCCCCTCTACCCCGGTGGCGATGCCGGTTTGGCCGCTGCTGGCGACGCTCGCCGTGCAAACCCTGGCGACCATGTCGTTGTACTCGCTGCCGACGCTGGCGCCGGAGGTCGCGCGCGACCTGCATGTGAATGGCACCCTGGTTGGCGGCTTCGTTGCCACCGCTTACGGCGTTGGGATCATCTCGGCGTTGTTGTCGCCTGGACTGATCCGGCGCTATGGCGGCGTCAGGGCGACTCAGGCGGTGCTGCTGGCGGCGGCGGGCATGCTGGCGATCGCCGCCGCCAGTTTCGGCGTTGCCACCATGGCCCTGGGTGCCGTCGTACTTGGCTCCGCCTACGGCGCTGCGGCGCCCGCCAGCACCCATCTGCTGGTGCCGCATACCCCGAAATCCGTGTTCAACATGGTCATGTCGCTCCGCCAGATCGGTGTGCCGCTTGGTGGCGTCGTCGCGGCGCTGATTCTGCCCTCGCTGGTACCGCTGGTGGGCTGGCGCGGTGCGTTGCTGCTGGAACTGGTGCCGATCGTTCTGCTGATCGTCGGCATGGAAATCCCGCGCCGCGCCTGGGATGCCGGCCGGGACCCGCGAGTCCGCCCCTGGGGCCGCACCCTGCTGCAACCCTTTGCGCTGTTAAGGGATCGGCGAATCCTCCAACTTTCCGCGGGCACCTTCGTCTATTCCGGCCTGTCTTTGAGCTTCGTCTCCTTCATGACCGTGCATCTGACATCGGTGGTGGGCTTCGACCTGATCCGCGCCGGGCAGTTGCTGGCAGTCTATCAGATCGCAGGTTCGATCAGCCGTCCGATCTGGGGATGGATCGCCGACCGGTTCCTGACGCCCATGCGCACGCTGGCCCTGCATGGCGCCGGCATGTCCGTGGCCGCCGTGCTGTCCGGGCAGTTCGGCGCTTCCTGGTCTGGGCCGGAGATTTTCGGGGTTGTACTGCTCGCGGGCTGCACCGCGGGCGGTTACACCGGGGTCGCCTATGCCGAATATGCGTCTCTGGGTGGCGCGCGCCGCACCGAGGCGACCGGACTTGGCACCGCGCTGTTGTTCGCCGGCGGTCTTCTTATCCCGCCGCTGTTTGGCGCCACGGTGGCGCTTTCGGGCGGCTATGAAACGATCTATCGCGCGATGGCGGCTCTGGCATTGGCCAGTGCCTTGCTACTGTGGGTGACGCCCGCGCGCGCCTGAGCCCCGGCCGATTTTGCCGGGCCATTTCTACCCGCTTCCCCGAAAAACAGCCCATTCCGGCGCCCGTTCGCGTTCATTCGCCCCGCCATCGCGACCCGTACGCCGCCATATCCGCCTGGCATGCGGCTTGCTCAGTCCTTGGCATCAGCGAACCCAAGGCGATTTAACGTGTCTGGCCAAGTTCTGTCGCAGTTCGTCGTGCCGCTTTCCGGCACGGCTGGTCCTGTATCGGCCGCTCTCACCGGCGCGGACACGGGCGGCGCGTTCGCGTCGTTGTTGAACGGTTTGCTGCCGTCGTCCGACACGGCGAGCGCGCCGTCCGTGCTGCCAGTTGCGACGTCCGCCCCTGGGCCGCGCGCATCGTCCGCATCCATAGGGCCGTTCGACCTCGCGTCCATGCAGGCCCGGCCCGCATCGGCCCAGGTTCCTGTTTTGAGTATTCCGTCCTTGGGTGTTTCGTCGAACGGCGTTCCAGCCGCTGCGGCTCCCTCTCCCCCCGGTCCGGCAACCGGAACGCCTCGCCCCCCGCCGGCCCCCGCCGCCCAGGGCCTGCCACTGACCGTGCCAACCCCGCTGGAGGCCGCGGTAAACGGTACCCAGGCCGGAACGGCCCGGTCTGGCGAACTCAAAGGCGGGGCGTCGCGATCCGGAGGAACACGGGAACGGCTGACTCCTTCGGGCGAAACGGCGCCCTTGGCGTTCGCGCCGCCTGGGGAAATCGCGCGACCGGTCGTTCCCACGGAGCAGGCGCAGAGCCCGGCAATGGGCGGTACAGCAGTGCCGGACGCCGCCCCTCCCGAAACCACACAGTCCCCCAAGACGCATGGCGTCGCGCGCCAGAATACCGCCCGGGCGAAGGAGCCGGATGAGCCGATCCCTCCGATCGCATCGCCTGTGCCGGTTTCAGCCGGGTCAATGCCGCCCGAAGCCGTGCCAGCCCCGCCCGCTGGCGCGGTACCGCCGCCATCCGGGTCCGTCAACGCCGCCGTCGAACCCGCCTCCCCCCGCCACCCGCCGCCGATTTCTCCGGTGGACGCGCCGCCCGCCGCATCCGAACAACGGATCGCCTCCGCCGCGCACGAAACGCGACTCGCGCCGTCCTCCGCGCCGGAGCAGGCGATAAAGGCCGGGCCGCGCCAGGAAACCGGGCGGCCGGACACACCGGTCATGCCGCCTTTCAACCCGGACATCGCGCCGCCGCCCAGGGCGGGGGCCGAGCCCGCGTCGCCACAGTCGACTCTTTTCGCGGCGCCCGCCGATCAGATCGGCTCCGCGATGGTCGCGACCATGAAATCTGCGGACGGCTCGCAAAGCCTGACCATCCGCCTCCACCCGGAAGACCTGGGTGCGGTCCATATCCGCATCGATAAAAATACCGACGGCGAAGCCCATGTCGGGATTACAGCCGACCGGCCCGAAACCCTGCAACTGCTGCGTCAGGACGAGCAGCGTCTGCAACAGGCGCTGGACCGCGCGGGCATATCGCAGGCGGGCCGGACCGTGACCTTCGATGTCGCGCCGCCGCAATCCCTGAGCGACCCCGCTGGCGCGCACCCGGACGGTATGGCCTCCGGTTCCGGGGGCTCGGGTCACGGCCAAGGAGGGAGCAGCTGGCGGCAAAGCGGGGATGCGCAACCAGACCCGCGTGAGGACCCGAATGCGAACGGAGACAAGGCCCGCGCGCGTTGGCTGCGCGCCGGGCTCGACATCGTGGCCTGAAGGAGGATTTTTGGCATGACGGCAATCGCGGCGACCACCCCGGGCGGATCGACGGCACCAGCGGGCACGGCGGCCCAGAGCACGAACGCGCTGGGGAAACTGACATCGAATTTCAACGATTTTTTGAAGTTGTTGATGGTCCAGTTGAAAAATCAGGATCCCACGGCGCCGATGGACGCCAATCAGTTCACCACCGAACTGGTGCAGTTCTCCAGCGTGGAGCAGCAGATCGCCACCAACACCAGCCTGACCCAGTTAATCCAGTTGACCCAGACCGCCGACGTCACCCAGTCTTCCTCGGTCGTGGGCAAGCAGGTCACCGTGCAATCGGATCGGCTTGCGTTGCAAAACGGGAGCGCCCGCATCGATTTCACCGCCCCGGTGGCGGAGAACGTATCGGTTTCCATACAGGGCGCGAACGGGCAAACCTTACGCCAGGTCGCGATAAACGCCACTCAGGGCGCCAATTCCTGGGCCTGGGATGGCAAGAGCGATACGGGTCAGACCGTTCCGGACGGCGCGTATTCGATTGCCGTCACGGGCGGGCCGGTTGGTGCCAAAGCGGCGGCCATCCCGTTCACCGTCGTGGGCAAGGCAACCGGGGTCGCGACGGCGAACAACGCGGTGAATTTGCAGATTGGAGGACTGACGGTGCCATTCAGCGCGATCCGTTCCGTTGGCAACTGATCCTACCAAATCGTTTACGTCCGTGTTCACTCTTTGCCAGGTATTCCCCGATATTGAACTGGCCCACGACAAAACGTGGGACAGCACATGCCGTCGCGACCGGTGGTCCGCCAAAATGGCGGAGTTTGAATGGATATCCAGCCGGGATCGCGGCTCCGCGCGCGCGGGTTAACCTGGGACGTCCTGGAAACCCGCCGCGCGGATATGTGCGAAAAGCTGACGTTACGCTGCACCGAAGGCGATATGACCGGCCTGGAGTGGGAGATATTCGTTCCGCCCGAGACCGTCGAACCTGTCGCCCCCGGCTTCGACCTCCACCATCCCGCGCCGCTGCGTTCCTGGTGTCTGCTGCACCGGGCGCATCTGTTGAACGAATTCCTCGACCGCACGCCGTTCGCCACGGAGCCTGGGCGTTTGCGGATCGAACCGTATCAACTCGTGCCTTTGGCCCGCGCGCTGGACATGCCGCGGCCACGCCTGATGCTGGCGGACGGCGTGGGTCTGGGCAAGACGATCCAGGCCGGCCTGATCGCCATCGCCCTGATTGCCCGCCGCCGCGCCCACCGCATCCTGATCGTGTCGCCCGCCGGGCCGTTGGCGCGCCAATGGGACCAGGAAACCAAAACCCGCTTCGGCCTGAATTTCGAGTCCATCGCCAGCGCGGCGGACCTTTGGGACATTCGCCGCGCGCGCGAACGCGGCGCCAATCCCTTCGACACCGTGCCGCTGTGCCTGATCACGCTGGATTTCGCCAAACAAGACCATATCCTGGACGAGATCGAGCGATCCTCCTGGGATCTCGTCATTCTCGACGAGGCACATCACTGCTTCGGTCCCGGTGTCGCGGACGCGGGGGAGCGGACGCGCCGCCGGCGTCTGGCCGAAGTACTGGCGCGCCGGTCCGATGGTTTGCTGTTGCTGACCGCGACGCCGCATGACGGGCACGACGCGCATTTCGCTTCGCTGATCGAATTGCTCGACCCGACTTTGGTGAATGGCATGGGCGGATTCGTCGGCCGCGAGTACCGCCGCCATGTCGTACGCCGCCTGAAGGCGCATATCCGCGATCCCCGGACCGGCGCGCCGATGTTCCGGCGCCGTCATGTTCAACCGGTGAAAGTCGATACCGCCGGCGAGGAACACGAACCCGTCCGCGCATTCCACCGCGCTTTGACCGCCTTTGTCGTGCCGCGTTTGCGCCGGCCTCGCGGTGCCGACGACGCCCTGGCTTTTGTCAGCCTGCTGAAACGCTCCGTCTCCACCATCGCCGCCTGCGCCGGAACGTTACGTGTCGTCATGGAACGGATCGCGCGGCGCGAAGCGGGCGAAGCCGAATCGAAATCAGCCCAGACCGAACGCGCCCGATCGCTGCGCAGCTGGCGCCGCCGCGCCGCAAGGTTCGGCACGCTTGGCGCCGCCGACGCAGACGGCCAACAGGCGGCGGAAGCCGAGAGCATGGCAGAAGCTTTACGCACTGAATCCGGCGTCGATCTGAGCCGCCTGCTGGACCTGGCCGCCGCCGCACAACCTGCGGACCCCAAACTCGGCGCGATCGTTTTGGAGATACGATTGATCCGCGCGGAACATCCGCGCGCGAATATCCTGATTTACACCGAATATACCGACAGCCAGGCCGCTGCCGCGGCAACGTTACGACACACCAATGGCATCGAGGGCGAAATCCTGACAATCGGTGGCGAGGACAACGCGGATGCCCGCACCGCAGCCGCCGAGCGCTTCGGCGCGGAAGAGAGCCTGATCCTGATCGGCACCGACACGCTCGCCGAGGGGCTGAATCTGCACCGCCACTGCTTCCATTTGATCCACCTGGACTTGCCGTACAACCCCAACCGCCTGGAACAGCGCAACGGCCGGATCGACCGTTACGGCCAGACGCGCGACCCGGATATCCGCTATCTTTATTTGCCCGGAACCTTCGAGGAACGGCTGCTGCTGCACCTGATCTCGAAATACGAAAAATCCCGCGCGGCCCTTGATGTCATGCCCGACACGCTGGCCGTCGCCGCGCGCAACGGCATGGACCGCGATTCCCTGACGGGCGGTCTGTCCGAAGACCCGGCCGATCTTTTCGCCCCCGGCGATGGCGCCATCCAGCCTTTGGGCCGGGCCGTCGAGGACATGCATCCGGACAGCGTAACGGATTTGATCCGCGAAATCGACAGCGCCTTCGCGGGCTTCGAACGCATGGCCGTCGCCCATGGCTGGTACGACCCCGGTATCGCCGCGCGCGGGGTTGCCACTTTATACGATCGGGTTCCGGGCGACACAGACCTCGCGGGCTTCGCGGCTGAGGTCATCGTTGCCGAAACCGGGGCGCCCGCTTTGTCCGGCAACGAACTGAAGCTGCCGCGATCCTGGACGGACGGGTTGCGGGACATGCCTGGCTTCGACGCGGAGAAAAATATCCTGCGCTTTACGCGGAACATCGATGCCTGGCGCGACCTCGACGGGCGTGCAATGGCGTTTCTGGGCCGCGCCCACCCGCTGGCCGCCCGCGCCATCCGGCACGGCTGTCAGTTGACCGCGTCTGTCGCGGCGGGGCGAAGCACGCATCTTGGCCTGCTTTCGACCTTCGTGCTGGAAATACAATGCGGCGGCAAAACGCTTTGCCGCCGGACCGCTGCCATTCTTGCCACGCCGGACGGGGCAGCGGCGGCAATATCGTTACGATCCGAACTGCCGCGTTTCGAACACGACGCGGCTTGTTCCGGCCTGTGGGAACGGTTTTTCGAATCATGGTCTGGCCCGGCCCAGGCGGCGGCAAAGGCGGCCATCGCCGAAATCTCCCGTGCGGAAAGCGCGCGTTTCCTGGAGCGCCAAAAGACGAAACAACCGGTGGAGCAGGCCCGGATGCGGCGCTGGCTGATCGCCAAAGCCAGCCAGTTGTGCGGACCATTCGTTCCGCCAACCCCAGACCTGTTCGGCGCCGCGCCGCCCGGTCCCGACTGGCGGCGCGAACCGGACCCGGAAAACCGCTTGATCCTGCTCGCCACCGACCCCGCCACGCCATCGGCGAAACGCAGAGAGGCCAACGCCGCGCTTGGCGTCTTTCAGGCGGCCAGGCGTGGCGCGGACGACCGGCAAATCGCGATTTATCGTCCCATCGGTGTTCTGATGCTGGTGCCCGATGCGGACGGATGACCTTGGCCTGTCCGGATCGTTGCTCGCGCCGGGCTTTGTCGAAAACGAACTACAGGCCGTTCTGATCCGCTTCGGTCTGGCGCCAGTCAATGACATTGCGCATTGGACCGCGATCCAGGACGGATTGCGTGTCTTCGGTGGCACCGGCGGCCCCGTGCGCGTGCTTCGGCACGTCGTTGAACCACTGTCCCGCGCACTCGGATATGTCGATATACGCCGATGCGAGCCCGTGACCACCCGCGACGGCGCGGAAGACGGCGGTCATGCATTACGGGCCAATGGATCGTTTCTGCGCGCCTGGACTTATGAGTCCGAGATCGGTCTCGACACGGTATCGAAACGGCCAAGTGGACCGCGGGCCAGCCCGGTGAAGCGCGCAATCCGGGTGTTGCGCGCCAGCGGCGAGAGTTCCGGTCTGATTTCGAACGGTCAGGAACTCCGGCTTTTGTTGTGCGACCCGAACGGCGCCGACGCCCAAATGATCGCTGCCCTGAACGGCCGCGCCGGTTGGGCCGGCCGATCCGAGCCGCCTTGGTCCTTCGCCGCGATCGCGGCGCTTGCCGCGCCCAAAGGCGTCGCCGCGTTGCCCGATATATTCGAAGCCGCGCGCATGTATCAGGCCGCCGTGACAAAATCGTTGCGGTTCCAGGCGCGAGCAGCGATCGAAGGTTTTGTCCGAAATATTCTCGAACATCCAGGGAATAAGGGCATCATTCCCGATGCGGACATACTCTGGCGGCAGGCGCTGGCCGTCGTCTACCGTCTGTTGTTCATTTTAAAGCTGGAAAGTGAAACCGAACCCGGCCGTGGCTTCGGTTTCGCGCGCTCGAACGCCTGGCGGCGGAGCCTGTCGCCGAACCGCGCGCTTGGCCCCCTCGCGCGCCGTCACCTCGATCTCGGTCACGACACCGGGCGCATGCTGGAAGACGGTCTGAGAACCTTGTTCCACGCCCTTCGAACGGGCCTCTCTCACACATCGTTCTCAATCGCGCCCCTGGGTGGCGGCTTGTTCGACCCCGGCGCAACCGGCGTTCTCGACAATCTCCACTGGGGCGAGCGCGCCGTCGCGCTGCTGCTGGATCGCCTGTTGTGGACCATGCCCAACGGGCGCGAACGCGAGCGGGTCCACTACGGCGCCCTCGACGTCGAGGAATTGGGCCGCGTCTACGAATCCCTGCTGGATCTGGAACCCGCGATCGCGGCGGGGCCGATGCTCCGATCCTCGCACGGGCGCCTGGAAA
>JAYWAX010000652.1:0-8465 GCA_043782125.1 Acetobacteraceae bacterium
TGATGCAACGTTTCGGCGGTCCCCGCCCCGTCGCCGCCACCGCCGCCCGTCTGGGCGTTACCAGCCCGCTGCCCAGGGACTCCTCGCTGGCGCTGGGCACGGGGGAGGTCGGGTTGCTGGAACTGACCGCCGCCTTTGCGCCATTTTTTAACGGAGGGTTCCGCGTCGTGCCCTTCGCGGTGGAGCTGCGGGAACAGCCAGAAGCGGCGATCCGGCCCGAACATGCGGCGATGATGGCGGGCATGATGGCGTCTGTCGTCGCACGCGGGACCGGCAAGGCGGCGGGCATTCCCGGACGCGCGGTGGCGGGCAAAACCGGGACGACATCGGATTATCGGGACGCCTGGTTTGTCGGCAGCGTGAATGGCGCGATGATCGGTGTCTGGATGGGCAACGACGACAACGCGCCGATGAAAAACGTTACGGGCGGCGGCCTGCCCGCTCGCCTGTTCCGCGAGGTCGCAGCGGCCATGCGTTAATGGGAGTCGATTAGGGTTGCGGTTTCCGGATTTATTAATCAAAACATAGACGTTCCCTGGGCGATCGAGTTTGACTGAATGCGCGGCATGGCGAGACGTAACGGAATGACGCAAGGCGCCCGGCTTCGCGCGGGCCTGGGGCCGGTGCGGGCGGCGTGCCTGCTGGCCGCGCTGCTGCTGTCCGGCCTGTGTTTCGGCGTGTTTAGCCCGATCTTTCCCCTGGCGATCGCCACGGAAGCGCCCAAGGGAGAGCCCATTTTAGCAACCCATGACGGATTGCTCACCGCGACTTTTCCGGAATCGACCGACGACGCCGCTTTGCGCGCGGCGGCGCCGGGCCTGATCGCCCGGGGAGTCCAGTCGGTCAATTTGCGCGGCGTTCCTGTTCGCGATATCCGCCCGCTCGCGGCCATGACGGGCCTGCTTGCCCTTAATCTTTGTGGTACGCAGGTGCGCGATTTCACGCCTCTGGCCGCGTTCACGGGTCTCCGCACGCTGAGTTTGCAGTTCTTGCCGATCGCCGATCTCGCGCCGTTGGCGGGCCTGACCCAGATGCGGGTGCTGAACCTTGGCGGCACGGAGATCCACGATCTGACGCCGCTCGCCGGAATGCGGGACCTGGAGGATTTGTTCCTCGCGGTGACCCAGGTGCGAAACCTGACACCGCTCGCGTCGCTGCGGCATTTGATCTCGTTGAATCTGGAAAGTACGAAAGTCCGCGACCTGCGGCCGCTTGCCGAGGCGGGGGCGCTGCGTTTCCTGACGCTGAATGGGACGCTGGTTGACGATGTCCGGCCGCTCGAGCGGCTGACTGGCCTGCAACGGCTCGATCTGGGCGGCACCCAGGTCAGCGACGTCAGACCGTTGTCGGGCATGCGGAATTTATACGCGCTGAACCTGGAAGGCACGCGCGTGTCGGACGTGTCGGCGCTGTCGGACCTGACCGGGTTGCGTTCGCTGTCGCTGTCCGGCTCGCGGGTCGGCGACGGGCAGGGGGCGGTGAAGCCGGTGGCCGCGCCGTCACCGCCCATGACCCCCGCCGCCGATCCGGTTCTGTTCTGGGTCGCGCAGACCAATCTGACGATTCAGGCGGCGGAGGCAAATCCGTTTCAGGCCTCGCGCGCCCTGGCGGTCGAGAGCGTCGCTGTCCTCGACACGATAAAATCGTTGGCTGGCGCACCGGCGTATCTGGTTCGCCTGCCGGCGCCACGCGGCCTGCCGGTTGGACCCGCAGTCTCCGGGGCCGCCCATCGCGTTTTGAGCCAATTGTTCCCGCAGCGGCGGCCCGCGCTCGACGTGGCGCTGGCGGCGGCGTTGGCGGACGATCCGCCAGGACCAGCGCAAATCCAGGCGGTGGCGTTCGGACGGACGATGGCGGACAATGTGCTGGCGGCGCGATCCGCGGATGGCTGGAACGCTGCACCCGGCCTCTCGCGCGCCGGCACTGCCCCTGGGCAGTGGCGGCCGACGCCCCCCGATTATTTGCCGCCCATCGAAGTGCAATGGGCCTTCCTGAAGCCCTTCGCGCTGCTGGGGCCGGCGCAATTCCGTCCCCTGGGCCCGCCCGCGGTGAATTCGATCGCCTTCTGGGACGCGAAGTCGGTTCTGGTGTCGCTCGGGTCCGCGCGGTCCAGTTCCCGCACGCCGGAGCAGACGGAGATCGCCCTGTATTGGGCCGACGGACCGGGCACCTTCACGCCGCCGGGCCACTGGAACACGATCGCGATCGACATCCTCACGCCCTTGCGCCGCGGCATGCGCATCGAGGCCGAGGTGTTCGCCGAACTTAACGTCGCGTTGGCCGATGCCGCCATCGCCGCGGCCGATACGAAATACAATTGGTGGACCTGGCGGCCTGTCACCACCATCGCGGTTGGCGGCGATGGGGACCGGCCGATTCCGGATTGGATGCCGCTGCTGGAGACTCCCAATCATCCCAGCTATATTTCGGGGCATTCGACCTTCAGCGGCGCGGCGGCGACCGTCCTGACGGCCTGGTTCGGCACCTCGAAATTTGCCTCCAGCGGGCCTGGTCTGCCGGGCGTCCGGCGGGTGTTTTCAAGCTTTCAACAGGCGGCGGAAGAAGCGGGGGACAGCCGGGTCTTCGGTGGCATCCATTTCCCGTTCGAAAACACCGATGGGCTGGCGGTTGGCCGCGCCGTCGGCGCCTGGACCCTGGCGGTGTTCCAACGCACCGCAGAGGAACGCGGCCCCCTGGTCATGCTGGACCCGCCGGTGCTTTCGGACGCGTCGCCGCTGGCCGCGCTGACCGGCTGCGCGCTGAACAATCTCTCGCCGGTGACGTCGCTGTCGGCACGGCTGGACGACGGTGAATCGTTCTCCGTTCCCGTCGATGAGCGCGGCCTGTTTGCCATCCCGGCCCCGCGCCTGGGTGCGCCCGGCAAACACCGCGTGGTCCTGACCGCGACCAGCGTCACGGGCCGCACGCATGCGCTGACGCTGGATGTCGAAACGAACCAGACCGGCGACGCCTTGCGCGGTCCGGTGCTGGTCCGCTGACGCGCGGCGATCAGAACATCGGACCCCGGTTCGCCGAACCGCCGTCAATCGTAACGATCGTGCCGGTGGTATAGGCGGAAAGATCGGACGCCAGGAACGCGACCATGACGCCGATTTCCTCCGCCGTGCCCGCGTGGCCCATGGGCAACGGTTTCATCAGCTCTTCCCAGCGGTCCGCGTCGCCAAACCGATCCAGCGCCCGGGTCTTCATGATCGTGACCAGCCGGTCCGTCGCAATCGCGCCCGGATTGATCCCGACCACCCGCAGACCGTCGTCCCCGGCGGACCCGCCAAGCGCCTTGGTGAACGCCATCAGCGCCGCGTTGCCGGTGGACCCCGCGATATAGCCCCGGTCCATCTTTTCGCCGGCCACGCCAAGGACATTGATTATAACCCCGCGCCGGCGCGATTTCATTTCGGCGTAAAACCGGCGGCACATGTTGATATAACCGAACACCTTCAAATCCCACGCCGCCCGCCACCGGTCCTCGGTGATCGCCTGAAGGTCGCCCGCGGGAATCGCGCCGGCGTTGTTCACGAGTATGTCGATATCGCCGTGCTCCGCGACCAGCTTGTCCACATTGGCTGAGTCCGAAAGATCGTAATCGTGGACCCGTGCGTTGACGTTCCACCGGCTTACGATCTTCGTCCGCGCCGCTTCCAGATCGGCCAGCGTCCGCGACACCAGGATCAGATTCACGCCCTCCGACGCCAGCACTTCGGCGGCGGCGAGGCCGATGCCCTTCGACGCGCCGGATATCAGCGCCGTGCGTCCGCGAAGATTGAGTTCCATCGTTGTTTCCTTTTTTCAAACCGTCAGATATCGGCTGCGTATGTCCTGCTCTTCGGCGTGGAATTTTTCCGGCGTGGCGGCGTAGACCATCCGGCCCTTCACCATCACGTGCAGCTCGCCGGCCACCGCCTTGGCGAGTTTCATGTTTTGCTCGACCAGCAAAATAGTCACTTTTTCATCGCGCAAGGTCCGGATGACGTTGGCGAGTTCCTTCACCACCAAAGGCGCCAGACCCTGACTGGGTTCGTCCAGCAACAACACTTTCGGGTCCGATACCAGCGCACGTGCGATCGCGAGCATCTGTTGCTCGCCGCCGGACAGATTGGCACCGCGGTTACGCGCGCGCTCTCGTAACGACGGGAATAATTCCAGCAGCCGTGGCAGTGGCCAGGCGCGCGCGGGGACTCGTTCCGCGACCTTGATATTCTCGATCACGGAAAGATCGGGAAAGATCAGGCGTCCTTCCGGGACATAGGCGACCCCCGCGCGCGCGACACGATGCGGCGGCCACCCCGCCATCTCCGTCCCGTCCAGATCGACCGACCCGCTGGTTGGCGCCACCAGGCCCATGATGGTCCGCAGCGTCGTGCTTTTGCCGACCCCGTTCCGCCCGAGAATGGCGACGATCCGCCCATCGGGCACGACCAGATCGACGCCCTGCAAAATATGGCTGGCGCCGTAATGCGTGTTCAGTCCCCGGATCGTCAGCATTCGTCGAGGCCCCCGAGATAGGCGCTCTGAACGTTCGGATCCGCCCGCACCGTGTCCGGATCGCCGTCCGCGATGGTCGCGCCCCTGTGCAAAACGGTGATTTTCTGGGCCAGCCGGAACACGACCTCCATATCGTGTTCCACCAGCAGAACGGTCAGATCGCCCGCCGCGAACAGCGTCGATAAAACCTCCATCGCCTGCGCCGTTTCCTCCACGGAAAGCCCTTGCGTCGGTTCGTCCAGCAGCAGCAACCGGGGTTGTTGCGCCAGCGCCATCGCCACTTCCAGCAGGCGCTGATCGCCGTGCGACAGCAAGCCGGCCGGCCGGTGCGCGATATGGGTCAGGCCAAGCCGTTCCAGCGCCGCGTCGCCGCGTTTCGCCGCGCTTGCGAACACCGCGCGCCCGCCCAGAGGCAGCCATCGCCTGGCGTCGCGCGCCTGCGCGGCCAGGCGGGTGTTGTCGCGCGCCGGCATTTCGGGAAACAGCGCGGTGATTTGGAAGGTGCGCGACATTCCAAGCTGGCACCGCGCATGGGCGGGCAGCGCGGACACATCCTGGCCCGCGAACCGCACCTGGCCTTCCGTCGCCTTCACCACGCCGGTGATCAGGTGAAACAGGCTGGTTTTGCCCGCGCCATTGGGGCCGATGACGGCGCGGACCTCGCCCGCTTCGACCCGCATGGTCACGCGATCCACTGCAAGGATGCCACCGTAACGTTTCGTCAGCCCATCCAGTTCCAGCAGCGCCATCGCTCAGGCCACCCGCCGCTTGAATCGCTGCTGGACGAAACCCCAGATACCCTCTGGCAGAAACAGCACGAACACGATGAAGATGACGCCGAAGAACAACGCCCATGAGTCGGTGTAAGTGGAGAGCTTCTGCTGCACATAAAGGAAGAACGCCGCACCGAGGATCGGGCCGATCAACGTGCCGGTGCCACCGACAATGACCATGATCAACACCTGCCCCGACAGCAGCCAGAACAACAATTCCGTATTGGCGAACCCCGCGAAGGGCGCGTAAAGCGCGCCGGCCACTCCGGCCAGCCCATACGAAATCGCCACGATCGCGATTTTATAGCGCCGCGTGTTGAAACCAAGCGCCAGCGTCTTCGCCTCATTCTCCCGGATACCGCGCAGCACCGCGCCGAAGGGCGAGCGCACCAGCGCCTGGCTAAACACGAAAGCGCCCACGAGGCAGGCCAATGTCAGGTAATAAAATCCGGATTTCGAACTCCACCAGGTCACGCCGAAAGGTCCGGGATTGCGGGGGATCCCGGCCAGACCGTCGGAGGCGCCGGTGACCGATGTCCATTTGAATGCGACGGCGTACAGCAATTGCCCGTAGGCCAGCGTCAGCATAGAGAACGAAACGCCCGTCGCCTGGGTGCAAATCCACCCCACCCCGATCGCGACGATCCCGCCCAAAACCCCGGCCAGCAACACGGCGACCGGCACCGGCATGCTGGTATGCAACAGGAAATTGCCGCAGGCATAAGCGCCAAACCCATAAGCCGCCGCGTGCCCGAAAGAGATCAGCCGCGCATAGCCCGCCATCAGGTCCAGGCTCATGGCGAACAGGCCAAGGATCAGTGCCTCGGTCAGCAGGGTCATCGCATAGGGTGGCAGGCCAAACGGCAGCAGCGCCAGGATCGCGGTGGCGGCGAGAATCATGCGCATCGTCAAGCTTCCTTGCCCAGAAGCCCGCCGGGCCGGAAGACCAGGACGATGAGCATGATGAGGTACATGAAGGCCATCGCGAAATCGGGGAAGAAATAGGTCCCGAACACCTGCACGAAAGCAACCAGAACCGCGCCGATCAAAGAGCCCAGAAAGCTCCCCATCCCGCCGATGATGACGATGACGAACGTATCGATCACCGCGTTCGGCGCCATGCCCAGTGAGGCGGTGACCAGCGGCGCGGCCATGACGCCGCCAATGCCCGCGAGCCCGCAGCCGATCCCGAACACGGCGGACCGCACCAGCGCGACATCGGTGCCAAGCGCGTGTACCATTTCCGCGTTTTGCGAGGTCGCGCGGATCAGCAGGCCCAGACGCGTCCGTTCCAGAAACTGCCAGATAACGACAGCGACGACGATGCCGGACCCCGCGAGGAACAGCCGGTAAACAGGAAACGGCTCGTCCAGAATGAACACGATTTCGGACAGGATGTCCGGCGGTTTCACCTGCAAGGCCTCGACGCCCCAAACCAGCCGGATGATTTCCCCCATGACGAGTGTCAGGCCGAAAGTCACCATCAGGAAGGCGTGGCCGTCGCGCTTGTACAGTCTGCGCAGAATCCCCAGCTCGAACGCCGCACCGAAGCCGCCGACCAGGATCGGCGCCACGATCAACGCCAGCCAGAAATTATGGGTCCAGTGGACGGTCGAATACCCGACATAGGCGCCCGCCATGAAAAACGCCCCATGGGCGAAATTGACGATCCGCATGATGCCGAAAATCAGCGTCAGCCCGCATCCGAGAAAGAACAGCAACGCCGCCTGCGACAACGCGTTGAGGCACTGCGTCACCAGGAACGGCAAGATATCCATCAGCCGCCGCGCGTCTGCGGGGAACGGACACCGCAGGCCGGTCCGGTCATGGGCGTTTCTCCGGGAGGCCCGGGGTCAGGTCAGGTCTTCTGTTTTAAAATCGGCGGGCACGACGATTTCCAGCAACTCGACATCGGCCGAGTAATCCAGAACCGTGTGCGCGACTCCCGGCGGTTGCAGCCAGCAGGATCCGGCGGACATCATTTGCACGCCGTGGCCCTCGAATTCATTCTTGATCCAGCCCTTCAGCACATAGATCAGTTGCAGATCGACTTCGTGCGTATGACGCTGGCGGACTTCGTCGGTGCAGGGCGAAAGCAGCCGCAGCACATGGGCCTGGCACAGCCCGCCGGTCGCGGTGGCAATGCCCAGGTCGCGATAGAGGGCGTAGGAGCGGAGTCCGTCGGCCTTGAAATCGGACTCCTTCAAATGGCTGACCGTGAAGTTTTGCGGCGCGGCGGGCTTGGTTTTGGTCGCGGCGGTTTTAGGTGCGGCGGTTTTGGTGCGAGACGCGGCAACCCGGGCGGGCGCATCTGGGCGGACGCGGCGCGCGGGCGTGCGGCGCGTCGCGGCAACGCGCGTCGCGGCCTTTTTCGGCCCAGAGGCTTTTTTCTTCCCGGCGGCTTGCTTCGGCGCGGCCATTTTTTTCGCGGCCGTCTTCTTCGCGTCCGGCACCTTGCGGAGGCCCGCCTTCTTGACGCCAGCCTTCTTGACGCCCGCCTCTTTAACAGCGGCCTTTTTAACAGCCGCTTTTTTCACGGGTGCGGCGGACTTCGCCGTTCCTTTTCTCCCGGCTTTCTTCGCGGCGCTCTTTCGTCCGCTCACGGTCCTGGCCATGTCCATTTCCCCCACAATTCTCACGAGTCAGCGTTGCGGCACATTATCCACGCAACACCGGGCTGTCTTCAAGAGGCCCAGGCGGTCTTCAGGTTGCACGGACGAAGGAGATTGCCGAGGGGCTGCCGGTGCGTGCCACGACGCCCATGGGCGCCAGCGCGCCGGTCGTGGGATCGACACGAAACCCGGTTATGTCGTCGCTGTCCTGATTCGCCGCATACAGACGTTTCTTATCCGATACCAACGCGAAAAATCGCGGCCGCCGCCCCCCGGTGAGCGTATGACCGGCGTAACGCAGCCGTCCTTTGGGATCGACTTCGAACAGGACCACGCTGTCCTGCCCCCGGTTCGACACATAAAGAAAACGCCCGCACGGGCTCGCCGCGATTTCCGCCGTCGTGTTGCGCCCGTCATGCCCGTCAGGGATCGTGCTCAGCACCTGAACCTCGGCGATCCGCCCGCGATCCGGGTCCCAATCGAACACCGTCACCGTCGAATCGAGTTCGTTGTTCACGTAAAGCACAGGCAGGTGCGCGTGAAACGCGGTGTGCCGCGGCGCCGCCCCGCGTTTCGA
>JAYWAX010000653.1:0-8446 GCA_043782125.1 Acetobacteraceae bacterium
GGTGATGACCACGGCCCCGGCGCAGCCACGCCGCGCCAACGCCGCGATCAGGCCGGGAACCGTGTCCGGCGGAGTCGCGATCACCGCGAGGTCCGGATCCTCCGGCAAGTCCTCCACCGACGCATAACAGCGCAGGCCGTCGATTTCGGTCTCATGCGGATTGACCGGCATTAACGTGCCGGAAAACCCGGCGGCGCGCATGTTCGCCAACACCAAATGCCCGACGGCCCGCGCCCGCCCGGACGCGCCAATCACCGCGACACGCCGCGGCGCCAACATGCGGTCGAGGTTGCGAATGGTCATGGGCGCACCGGGGCGTGGTCCGCTCTTCGCGGCCCACGGGGGCAGAGCCCCAGCGCTTCCTTCCCCCGCACCGTTGCGCCCCTGACCGCCTTCGGACCACACTCTGCCGGCGCGTTGGCAGTGGGGAATGACATGGCGGGACGTTTCGAGGGCCGGGTGGCGGTGGTCACAGGCGGGGTATCGGGCATTGGCGCGGGCATTGCTGCGCGGTTTGCCGCCGAGGGGGCCCGGTTAAGTCTTTGGGACATGGACGACGCCGGGCTGGCGGCCGCAGGAGCATCGCACACGGTGAAGCTGGATGTCACCGACGCCGCCGCCGTGCATCGTGCTGCGGAGTCCACCGCCGCCGCTCTGGGAACCATCGACATTTTGGTGACCTCCGCCGGTATCACTGGTCCAAACCTGCCCACCTGGGAATACCCCGTCGAGGCCTGGGACCGGGTCATCGATGTCAATCTGAAGGGCGTGTTTTATTGCAACCGCGCGGTTGTGCCGTTCATGCGCGCCCAAAACAGCGGGCGGATCGTGAACATTGCCTCGATCGCGGGCAAGGACGGGAACCCGAACGCCTCCGCTTATTCGGCGTCGAAGGCCGGAGTCATCGGGCTCACCAAGTCCCTGGGGAAAGAACTGGCGGAGACCGCGATCCGGGTCAACTGCGTCACGCCGGCCGCCGTGAAGACGCCATTATTCACGCAAATGACACAGCAGCAGATCGACTGGATGCTGTCGAAAATCCCCATCGGCCGCTTCGGCGAAATCGACGAGGTCGCCTCGCTGGTCCTGTGGCTCGCCAGCGGCGAATGTTCCTTTTCCACCGGCGGAGTCTTCGACATCTCCGGCGGCCGTGCGGTTTACTGACAGGAGCGTCCCATGGATTCCGAAACGATCGGCTTCATGCCCGCGGCCGAATGGGCCGCAAAAATCCGCAGCAAGGAAATCTCCCCGGTCGAGGCCATGCGCGCGCTGCTGGACCGCATTACCGCGCTGGAACCGAAGGTGAATGCCTTCGCCCACCTCGCCGCAGATCGCGCCATGGACGCCGCGCGCGCCGCCGAAAAAGCCGTCATGGGCAGCAAACCCCTGGGCCGGCTGCACGGCGTGCCCGTAACGATCAAGGACCTCGCCTGGACCAAGGACATGCCGACGCAAAACGGCAGTGTCACGTCGAAAGGCTTCCAGCCAACCGAGGACACGCCGGTCGTTCCGCGCCTGACCGCCGAGGGCGCGATCGTTATCGGTAAAACAACGACCTCGGAATTCGGCTGGAAAGGCGTGTCGGAAAGCCCGCTGACCGGCATCACCCACAACCCCTGGAAATTCGGGATGAACGCCGGCGCGTCCTCGGCCGGCGCGGGCGCGGCGTCCGCCGCCGGGTTCGGGCCCTTGCACCAGGGGAGCGACGGCGCGGGCTCGATCCGCATACCCGCGCATTTCAGCGGCGTCTTCGGCATCAAACCCAGTTTTGGCCGCGTGCCATATTATCCCGTCGGCACCGGCGATCTGACCTCTCACATGGGGCCGATGTCGCGGACCGTGGAGGACTCTGCGCTGATGCTGGAAGTCATGGCCGGACCGCATCACCTCGATTACACAACGCTGGAAGCCTGGCCCGCTGCGTACCAGGCGCGTCTGCACGAGGGGATCAAGGGCAAGCGCGTCGCCTTTTCCCCCGATCTTGGCGTTGCCCGCGTCGATCCCGACGTCGCCGCTTTGGTGCGGGCCTCGGCGGAACGGTTTGCCGAACTCGGCGCGCACGTGGAAGAAGTAAAAATACCCTGGAGCGCGCCTGGCCCGGAACTGATCCGCTTCTTCTGGTCGGCGCATATGACCCGGACCAAACATCTGCTGGAAAAATGGGAAAGCCAGATGGACCCGGGCCTGGTGGCCTGCATCCGCGACGCCGAAAATATCTCCATTGTGCAATATCAGGCGGTGCGCGAGCGCAAAATGCGTTACATCGCCGATATTAATGCGTGGTTCCAGGATTGGGATTTCCTGCTGACCCCATCTGTCTCCGTCGCTGCCTTCCCCGCCGGAAAGCTCATGCCCGCCCACTGGCCCTCCCACCCCTGGGACTGGTGTTCCTGGGCCGAATTCTCCTATCCGTTCAACATGTCCTGGAACCCCGCCGCGAGCGTTCCCTGCGGTTTCACGGCGGAAGGGCTGCCGGTGGGATTGCAAATCGTGGGGCGGCGATTCGACGATCTCGGCGTGTTGCAAGCGTCCGCCGCGTTTGAGGCGATGCAGCCATGGGCCGGGAAAAGACCGGTTTTGTAAAAGACCGGACATTCGTGCCATGACGTGGCAACGCTTCGCCCCGTCATGGCCCGCCCCCGCCACGCCATCGCGCCGTCCCCGCCCGCCATCGCTCCGCCCCCGCCCCGTCATGGCACGCTGCCGCCACGCCATGCATGCCCCGCCCGCCATCGCTCCGCGCCCGCCCCGTCATGGCACGCTGCCGCCACGGCCTGCCCCACCACGCCCTCTCCCCGTCATGGCCCGCCCCCGAGCGGGCCATCGGGACCGGTACTGCATCGCGGAAGTGGCCACGATCCGCCCCAGAAAGCGCGCCTCGCCCCATCGCGTGCCACAGGGCCTGGCTCTCACCAAAAGTCAATCGTTCCGCCAGGTCGCATAAAATCCGAACATTCGTGCGCCGGACCCTCCGGCGCGCGAACAACCATTTTACTTGATATTATACAGCGCCGCCACGTTATCGTGTACGATCTTCCGCTGCGTGCCATGCGAAAGTCCCGCCAGGTTCTCGCCCAAAATCCGGCGCGAATCGGGCCACAAACAATCCGGATGCGGAAAATCGGACCCCCACATGATCCGGTCCTCGCCGATCAAGGGCACGATCGGCTCCAGGAATTTGTCCTGCTGATACGTCACATACCCCTGGCGCCGGAAATAATCGCTTGGCTTCATCTTGAACCCCAGAGACCGCGCCCGATCATGATATTCCGTGTCCAAACGGTCGAACACATAGGGCAACCACGTCACCCCGGACTCGCCAAGGACAAAATTGAAATCCGGAAACCGCTCGCACGCCCCGGACGCCAAAATGGAAACCAGAACCTCCATCGTATCCAACTGGAACAACGCCGAGCGCACCAGCCGCCACTGCGTGAAATATTCCTTTTCCATTTGCGGATTGCTTGGCGCCTGGATCGCCTTGAACCCGGTGGAATGAAAGGACACCGGGAATTTGCATTCCGCGCTGGCCTGCCAAAGCTCATCCCAATCGCGATGCCACAGCGGCAGAGCCAGCCCCTTGAAGGCCATATCGCCCCCGCGCAACCCCATTTTCGCGCAACGCCGGACTTCCGCCGCCGCCGTTTTCGGCGTGACGTTCGGGATCAGCGCCAGAGGAAACACCCGGTTCGGATTGGACTTCTTCGCGAAATCGGCAACCCAGTCGTTGTAAACCGTATCCGCCCAATCGCGGATTTCGTGATTGGAGATGATTTCGTTGATCCGCAGGCACCCGTAAATGATCTCCGCGTAAACCCCGTCCGCGTCCAGGTCCTTCACCCGCAGATCGGGCGTCGTGGGCCGCGCCACCGCGCCGCGCCGGTAATCCCACACGAACCCCAGATCGGCCATTTCGTCGACATGAGTATACGACCCTTTTTCGTATTTGCCGAAACCGGGACCAACGCCGTTCCACATGCCCTGTTCCGTGCCATCCACGATCCAGTGCAAACCGTCATCCCGCTCCACCGTGTGCGGCACCAGGCCTTTCCATTTCGCGGGCGCCGCGTCCGACCACAGATCGGGCGGACAATATGTCATGTCGATGTGATTATCGGCCGAAATCAATCGTTCGTTCATCGGACGCTCCTGTGTTTGGCATATTCTTAACAGGACGCTAGACCTCGCTTGCGCGACGGGCAAGGGTCTGGCCGGTCGCGCCGGATGCGCTTACACTCCCGCCGTCCATTCGCAATCCACAGGAGGAACCCCCCATGGCTTATTCCATGTACGACGCAGCCGCGACGACCTGCGCCCAACAGCTTGGCGCGCTGACGGTCATCATCGACAAAGCGGCCGCACATTGCGCCGCGAACAAGATCGAGGAGTCCGCGCTGCTCACCGATCGTCTCTATCCCGACATGTTCTGCCTCGCCCGCCAGATCCGTCAGGCGGCCGATTTTGGCTGCACCACGCCGGGCCGTCTGGCCGGTGTGGCCGGTCCGGTGCTGGAAGCGGTGGACGACACCAGCTTCGCTGCCGCGAAGGCGCGCGTGGAAAAAGCGTTGGCTTTCGTGCAAAGCCTGACCCCCGCGCAGGTCAACGGCAACGAGGACAAGGTCGTGTCCTGGATGGCGGGCGGCAACGAGCGGAAGATGAAAGGTAACGACTACCTGCAACAATTCGGTCTGCCGAATTTCTTCTTTTTCGTAACCACCGCCTACGACATTCTGCGCCACCGTGGCGTGCCTGTCGGAAAGCGCGACTTTCTGGGCACGGTGAACTGGCTGTAAACTCGCCAACCATCGTCAAACCGGCGCCGATGGCGGCACGAAGCATCCCTTCGTGCCGCCATCGGTCACGCCGTCTCGTCCAACGTCGAGCCCTTGTCCAGCGTCGTCGCCCGCCGCAAATCGCGCGCCGCAGTTTCCTCGTGCGGCCGTCCGCGATGCATGGTGCAACGATTGTCCCAGATTGTCAGATCGCCCGTCCGCCATTCATGCCGGTAAATGAATTTTTCCTGAGTCGCATGCGCGTTCAGGTCCAGC
This sequence comes from Acetobacteraceae bacterium, assembly GCA_043782125.1. GTDB lineage: Bacteria > Pseudomonadota > Alphaproteobacteria > Acetobacterales > Acetobacteraceae > Rhodopila. Next base: position 5,049 of record JAYWAX010000653.1, read on the forward strand.
AACAGCAACCGCCCATCCGCCACCGGCCATCCCACGACGTGCGAGGCATGCGCGGATAAATACAAAGTCCTCCGTTTCGATCCGGGGTGCGTCCGCACCAGCCTCTGGGGCGATGGCGGAAACTGTTCGCGTTCCCCCGCCGGAAATTCCGTGAACCCCACCTGCGCCCGCGACCAGAACACGTCGTGCTCGACAATCAGATCCTCCACCGCCGCCTTTGTCGTGTCCGGCAACGCGTCGTAAGCGGCCCGCATGTCGGCGAATTCCGTCTCGCCATTGCCGAAAGCGGAGGGCGGCGGCAGCGTCACCGCATGCAACATCCCCAGCACCACCGGCACCGGCATATACGACGCGTCGGTGTGCCACAACCGGTTCCCCAACGAATCCAGCCGCCGCCGATCGAAAATTCCGCGCACCCGGTGCGCCGCGTCGAGATTGGAAATATCCCCGATTTGCGGAATGGCCAGCCGACGCTTACCCGGCCGCATGGCGGAACGCCCGATTTCCAATGGCCCGAACCGCGCCGCGAAATCGCGCAACGCCGCATCCGTCAGCGACCGATCGCGAAAAACAACCACGGAATATTCGTCGATCGCACGCCATATGTCCGCGATCGTTTCGTCGCCGGTGACGCCGCGTAAATCGATGCCGCCAATCTCGGCGCCAAATCCCTGACCCAGAGGCTCGATCGAAATGGCCATCGCTTTTCCTTCCCGGTTCGCCGATATGTGACATAATGACCCGAATGCCGCCCGTGGACCAGAGCGGCGAAAAGGAGAAAAACCATGCGCGAATTGCCACGCCGCATCGCGACCGGCTTCGCCGCCGCCGCGTTGTCGGTCTTGATTGTCCACCAGGGCGCATGGGCAATCCTGCATGCGCTCGATCTTCCGGGACTTGCCATGCCCCCCGCTTTCCCCATGTCGGCGACCCCGCCTCTGGGGGTGCCAAGATTGGTCAGCCTGTGCTTTTGGGGCGGCGTTTGGGGCGCCGGGTTCGCCGCGATATGGCGTGGCTCCTGGTGGTTGGGCGGACTCTGCCTTGGCCTCGCCGCGATCCTCGCCGGATATTTCGTCGTCGGACCCATCAAGGGAATTCCCATCGGCAACGCCTTCCAACTCAATAACTGGCTCCGTTCCCTCCTCATCAACCTGCCCTGGGCTTTTTTTACCGCCTTCCTGATCCGGCGCCGCGCGCGGGTTGACAAGGCTTAGGCGCAATGTGAATAAAATTCCGAACGCCGGGAAAATCGCGGCGATATCGACAGATACGCCCGATTGGATAAGCGAAAGCAGGAGACGCCCGGATATGGAGTTCGGAGTATTTCATGAATTCCCCTCGCTGGAGGGGCGCCCCGACGCCGAAGCGTTCGCCGAAGCCTTCGACGTCGTCGATGGCGCCGAACGCTGGGGGCTCGATGTCATGTGGCTGGCGGAACTCCATTTCGACCCGCCGCGCTCCATCCTGTCCTCGCCCATGGTCGTCGCCAGCGCGATCGCCGCCCGCACGAAACGCATGAAAATTGGCGTGGCCGTCCAGGTGCTGCCCCTCGGCAATCCCCTGCGTATCGCCGAGGAAGCCGCCACTGTCGATCACATCAGCCACGGCCGCCTGATTTTCGGCGCGGGCCGCAGCGGTGTCGCCAAAACCTACGAAGCCTATAACGTTCCCTATTCCGAGAGCAAAGAACGTTTCAACGAAACACTGGAGATCGTCCGCCGCGCCTGGACCGAAATAAATTTCTCTCATAAAGGGAAATATTTTCAGTTCGACGACGTCACGGTCACGCCGCGCCCTTTGCAGACCCCCACGCCGCCGATCCGCATTGCCGCGACCAGCCCCGATACTTTCGTTACCGCCGGGGAACTTGGCATGCCGATCTTCCTCGCGATCCGGCACGAGGACGCACGTCATTTCATGCCGCATGTCGAGATTTATCGAAAGTCCTGGCGCGACGCGGGCCATCCCGGCGAAGGCCCGATTTATCTGCGCGCGCCGGGCTTCGTGGCGCCCACCGCAGCGGACGCGAAATCTCGTTACGAGGCCAGTTTGACCCATTATTTCCAGGCACAGGGACGCCTGCTCGCGGATTCCGCACGGCGTTTGGGGCTGGAGCCCGGAAATCCTCGATTCAAGACCGCCGATACGCTGATGACCATGACTTACGACAAGGCGCTGGAAGGCTCGACGCTGATGGGCACACCGGATCAGGTCGCCGCCAAGATCGAGGGTCTCAAGGCCGATATGGGTTTAAGCGGCGTGCTGCTGGAATTGAACTGCGGCGGCAAGGTCCGGCACGCGCACGAAATGGAAGCGATGCGGTTGCTGTGCCAGGACGTCCAGCCGAGGTTTCATTAGAACGAACGTCCTTGGAACGCGATCGTTTGAGGTTGACTTCAACCTCAAACGTGAATCGCTCTGTCAAACAAATGCCTCAGGCGACGCCCAAAGATTAACGAGTCAATCGGTCAAAACGATCCTGTCATGGTCTGCGAAGACGGACCATCCACGATTTGCGGTGCTGGACTGGTAAAAGACGTGGATGGTCCGCCTTCGCGGACCATGACGGGGTGTGTCGGCGCGTGCCTTAAACGGAGCGGTTATTCTTCGCCGTCGCCTTATGGTGCGAGGCCGCGCGCCGGACGGTGCTTTTCACCACCAGTTCCAGCGCGGGCGCGTACCAGTGGACCTGCTCGGTTTCGATGCCAAGATTGCCTTGCTGGTCGCGGGTTCCCCAGGCCGAGGTGCCGATACCGCCCGTGTATTCGATGCGGAAGGCCTGAAAAGTTCCGGCGGGAACGGTCACGGGCTCGAACCCCGCGACGCGGGCTTTCGAATGTGCCTGCGTCCAGACCTGACCGCGCACCAGATCGGTGGCGGTGTATGCGTTGATCCAGGATTTTCCGGTCCACAAGGGCCAGGAGAACGGACCTTCGGGCGGCGACAGGCGGGTTGTGACGAGGCCGTTCGCGGTGGTGCCCATGGTGTTGAAACTGGCCGGGTCGAGGATGGTGGTGCCGGTGGCGGTGCGCATTCCGTAGCCGGTGCGGCCGTCGAACGTCGCCGGCTCGGCCTGGATGTCCATATCCTGGGCCGTCTCGCGGAACAGGCCGCGCTCTGTCACGCGCACGCGCCATTTCGCGCCGGCGGGTGGGAAGGCCGCGACGGCGGTCGCGGCGCCCAGTGCCGGTGTCGCGGACGAGGGCGCCGGCGCGGGGATGCAGGCGGCGGCCAGAAGGCACAGAAGCAGCAGGGTTGACGCGTGGCGGCGCGGCATGGCGATGGCTCCCTTCGACGGCGATTGGCCCTAAGGCGACGCCCAAAGATTAACGAGTCAATCGGTCAAAACGATCCTGTCATGGTCCGCGAAGGCGGACCATCCACGATTTGCGGTGCTG
>JAYWAX010000654.1:0-3050 GCA_043782125.1 Acetobacteraceae bacterium
CGGCTTCGACCGGCTCGCCCGTCTCGTGGACACCGCCGCCGCCAATACCGAGGCGTCGGGCTACCCCCCTTACAACATCGAAAAAGTCACCGACGACACGTATCGCCTCACCGTGGCCGTCGCCGGCTTCCGGCCCGAGGAACTCGACCTGGTGGTCAAGGACAACACGCTCGTCGTCTCCGGCCGTCCGGCGGCGGAAGCGCAAAAGCACGAGGTGCTGTATCGCGGCATCGCCGGTCGCGCGTTCGAACGCCGTTTTGTCCTCGCCGACCATATCGTGGTCGATGGCGCGGACCTGAACAACGGCCTGCTGCATGTCGGCCTGAAGCGCGTGGTGCCGGAGGCGTTGAAGCCGCGCCACATCCCGGTGAACCTGGGCGCGAACGCCGAGGCTCGCCCGTCGATCGCCAACGATCCGCTGGCGGCGGCGCAGGCGGCCTGATCGCCGCGTTACACGTCACCCCGGGGCGCAAGCTCCGGGGACCGGCGGCCTCGGACCCGATGACCGCGAACCGAGGGGCCGTCTGACCGGCCCCTTTTTCGCGTTCACCCGGGCTTGCGGAAAAACGCGTCCGCCGCCGATTTGTGGCTGTGTTTCCGCGCGATATCGCCCTCGACCCGGGCGATCTCATCCTTCAGTTCTCCGATATAATCGCGCAGTTCCGCAATCCCGAGTGTATCCAGGGTCAGTTTCTCCAGCCGGGTCCGTTTGCGGACCGGGGGGTCCTCGTCCTGCGCCATGGCGATCTCCTTTCTTTAACCGAATCAGTATAATACGCGCTTACGGACTTGACCCACCCCGGACCACTTGTCATATCCCCCCGCTCCGCCGGGTATCCCCACGATTGTGACGTCTGCCCGCCGGTCCAGGAAAGCGAACCGCCATGACCCTGCCGCTGATGCCCAAGGCCACCGCCGTGTGGTTGATCGAAAAGACCGCTTTGACGTTCACGCAGATCGCCGAGTTCTGCGGGATGCATCCGCTCGAGGTGCAGGCGATCGCCGATGGCGAGGTCGCGCAGGGCATTGTTGGCTACGACCCGATTGCCAACAGCCAGGTGACCGCCGCGGACATTCGCCGGTGCGAGGCCGACGCGAATGGCCGTCTGAAACTCGCGGCGTCCACGTTGCCGGTGACGAAGCGTGCCAAGGGGTCGCGTTACACGCCCGTGGCGAAACGGAACGACCGTCCAGACGGCATCGCGTTCCTGTTGCGGAACTTCCCGCAACTGACGGAAGCCCAGGTTGGGAAGCTGTTGGGGACGACGAAGGAGACGATCCAGAAGGTGCGGGAACGCAGCCATTGGAACAGCGCGAACATCAAGCCGCGCGATCCGGTCATTCTGGGCTTGTGCAGCCAGACCGATCTCAATGCCTCCGTGCTGTCCGCCAATGAGCGGCTGGAGCGCGAAGGCCATGCCGTCCCGGTACCACCGCCGCCGGAAGAGGAAGAGGCCGCCTGACGGCGAACGGCGAGGCCGGAACGTGGTTCCCGGGAACGATCAGTTGAGGGTCACGCGTATTCGCTCGATTTCGTCCTTCAACTGCAACTTCTCAATTTTGAGCCGCGTGAGCATTTCCATGTCGGGTTGGGGCCGATGGTCCTCGTCGAAAATACGAGAATCCAGAGACGCATGGCGCCCTTTCAGGGCGTCCAGTCGAGCCTGCAAGCGCATTGGCAATGTTACTCCGATCGATGCCGGTTGCTTCACCTTCTTCTCGGCGGCGGACGCCGCGTCGATGACGGCAATGGACGGTAACGCCGCCCGGAAGACTGACGCCAGAAAAATCGAAGCCCAGGGGACTCCGCCGCGCCGTTTTTTTCGTGGTAGGTATGCGCATGCTGGTCGATAGAGACTCCCTGCTGCGCAAACTTCACGAACTCCGGAGCGAGCATCGCGATCTGGACACGGTCATCACGCGCCTGGCCGATCAGGGCGCGGTGGACCAACTGCATTTGCAGCGCCTGAAAAAGCGCAAGCTGGTGCTGCGCGACGAAATCGGCTGGCTGGAAAGCCGTCTTATCCCCGACAACATCGCCTGACAGGGATTCGTATGTCCGCGCCTTCTCCCCTCGTCGGCGTCATCATGGGCAGCCAATCCGACTGGGCTACCATGATCCACACGGCGGAGACCCTGACCGCTCTGGGCGTTGCGCATGAATGCCGGATTGTGTCGGCGCATCGCACGCCCGACCGTCTTCGCGAGTACACGCTATCGGCCCGCGCGCGCGGGCTGCGGGTCATCGTCGCGGGGGCGGGTGGCGCCGCCCATCTGCCGGGCATGGCCGCCGCCTGGACCTCCCTTCCCGTACTCGGCGTGCCCGTCGAGTCGCACGCGTTGAAGGGCATGGACAGTCTTTTGTCGATCGCCCAGATGCCGGCCGGCATCCCCGTGGGCACGCTGGCAATCGGGCGGGCCGGCGCGATCAACGCCGCGCTGCTCGCCACCGCGATTCTGTCCACCTCGGACCCCGCGCTGGCGGAACGGCTCGACGCCTGGCGGGCCCGGCAATCGGCGGCCGTGGCCATCGCGCCCGTGACGCCACCCGCGCCCTGACACCGCCGCGCCGTTGTCCCCCTTCCCGCTTCCCCCCAACGCGACCATCGGGCTTGTCGGCGGCGGCCAGCTTGGCCGCATGTCCGCCCTCGCCGCCGCGCGTCTGGGGTATCGCTGCCATATTCTGACGCGGGAGCGCGACAGTCCGGCGGCGCAGGTCGCCCACGGCGTGACGATCAGCGATTATAACGATCCGGAGTCGCTGCGCGCCTTCGCGGCGGCCGTGGACGTGATCAGCTTCGAATTCGAAAACGTCAGCGCCGAGGGGCTGGATTTGCTGGCCTCGTTGAAGCCGGTCCGGCCCTCGCCCGCGATTCTGCGGATCAGCCAGGACCGCATCGCAGAAAAATCCTTCGTCAATCGACTGGGCGTCGCGACCGCGCCCTGGCGTCCCGTCGCGAGTTTGGCGGAATTGGAAGCTGCGGTCACGGATTTGGGATTGCCCGCGGTGCTGAAGACCACGCGGGAGGGCTATGACGGCAAAGGCCAGG
>JAYWAX010000655.1:0-3048 GCA_043782125.1 Acetobacteraceae bacterium
GGCAACGATCCGGAATTCGCCGGAGAGGAACAGGAGGCGGCGTTCCACCCCGCCCCCTCCTGGATGGAAAAACTCTGCATGGCGATTTGCGAAATCGGCATCGTCGCCATGGCCATCATCGTGCTGATCGAAATCGTCACCCGCAACATCTTCGGATTCTCATTCGAAGCCTCCGAAGAACTGGGCGGTTACATTATCGTTGCGATCTCGTTTCTCAGCCTGCCGGTCTGCCAGGTCTATCGCGCCTACCATCACGTCATGTTCGTGCAGGCGCGGCTGTCGCCGAGAATGAAAGCCGCGTCGCACGTATTGTTCGACTTTCTGTCGTTCGGCTTCTGCGCGCTGATGGTGTGGCAACTTACGCGCTTCACGCTGCAATCCTATCGCAGCGAAGACGTGTCCATAAGCCTGCTGGCCACACCGCTGTGGATCCCGCAGGCGATCATGCCGATCGGGGCGCTGGCCGCCGCGATCTCCCTCGCCCGGTCCCTGCTGGGAAATGTCCGGGCATTTCTGGCGGCGGGGCACTGAACCATGGAACTCGCGTTTCAACTGATCTTCTCCTTCGGCGTGTTCCTGCTGCTGCTGGCGGCGGGCATGGCCGTGCCCTTCGCGATCGCCGTGCCCGGCGTGATCTATTTGCTGATGCAGCACGGCATCACGGCGCTTAAAGGCATCGGGCTCGTCACCTGGGGGAGCATGAACAGCTTTACGCTGACCGCCATTCCTCTGTTCATCCTGATGGCGGAACTGATGCAGCGCAGCGGTCTGTCGTTCCGCATCTATCGCGGTCTTGCCAAGGTCGTGTCGCGCCTGCCCGGCGGGCTGCTGCAAACGAATATCGTGGGTTGCGCGCTGTTCGCGTCGATCAGCGGATCGTCCGTCGCGACCGCGGCGTCGATTGGCGGCGTGGCGCTGCCACAGCTTGTGCAACGCAATTACGATCGCCGTTTGTCGGCCGGATCGCTGGCGGCCGGCGGCACACTGGGTATTCTGCTGCCGCCCTCGATCGCGATGATCATCTATGGTTCTTTCACCGAAACATCGGTCGCGAAACTGTTCATGGCGGGCGTCATCCCCGGCATCATGCTGATGCTGATGTTCATGGCCTATATCGCCGTGCGGTCCCAATGGGGCAACGCGGTCCCGAAAGGCGCCCCGCCCGACGGCATCTCCGCACTGATGGCGGCGGGCGACATCGTTCCCTTCGCGCTGCTGATCGGCGGCATCATGGGCAGCATCTACGCGGGATGGGCGACGCCGACCGAAGCCGCCTCGGGCGGTTGCACCTTTGCCCTGATCCTCTGCCTCGTCTGGGGCGAGCTTACCTGGGCTCATTTCATGGAGGCCATGCACCGCACGGTGCAAATCTGCGGCAATCTGCTGTTTATTATTTATTCGGCGTATATCTACGCTTATGCGATTGGCGTCGCGGGAGTCGGCGAAGCGGTGACCGCGTGGCTGGTCGGCCTGCATTTGTCGCATTTCCAGTTTTTCGGCGCGCTGTTCGTGCTGTACACGATCCTCGGGTGCCTGGTGGAAAGCATCGGCATGATCGTCATCACGGTGCCGCTGATTTATCCGGTGCTGGGAACTTATGGGATCGATCCGATCTGGTTCGGGGTGATCCTGGTGATGTACGTGGAACTCGGCCAGATCAGCCCGCCCATCGGGATCAATCTGTTCGTCATTCAAAGCATCTGGGATGGCGAGCTTAGCGATGTCGTGATGGGGACAATTCCGTTTCATATCATTATGTTCGTGCTGCTGTTCCTGCTGACCGTGTTTCCGCAACTCGCTTTGTGGCTGCCGGGACAAATGTGACGCAGGCGCCCCCGGCCGCAAGCCGGGGGCGCCCGATCAGAACGCCAGCCAAACGAAGGCATAAAGTGTGTTGTTGTCCGGCGCATTGCGCCCGAACCCGTCATAATTCGTGGTCCCGCCATTGAACTGGGTATACACGATGTATTGCACCCCCAATTTCATGTTGGCGAAGGGGGCGGCCCAGGAGTCCTGGTGACCGAACGGAACCCAGTCGGCCTCGATGAGAAAGGCGTTGGTGTCGGGCTTGCCGCTCGCGCTGTTCGTAATTCGCTGCCCGTTCTGGAACATCGCCGGCGCCGCGGCGCCCCAGGTGCCCTGCCAGCCCACGGTCAGACCGTAGGTATTCTGGTACCAATACGAAGCCTCGAGCCTGACGTGATCGAGATTGGCGCTGGCGCCCACCGATGAGGCCGTGGCGCGTTGGGTGGTGGCGTTCGCGACCCGGTCTTCGTGGATGTAGATGCCATAAAGGTAGACCGTGTGGGTCCCGTCGCCCAGAAACTGATATCCGCCATCCATGCCGAAATCGGTATAACGATCCTGTCCGAACGACCCGCTGGTCGATTGCGCGCCCATCGTCGGGTTCAGCGACGCGGTCATGAACAGCGCGCCAACATGCGCGGACTGGCCGTTCCAGTTCCACTCGTACGCCGCCCGCGCATAGGGCGCAAGGCCCGGCGTCGCGCCCTGGACGTAAGCCGTCCCCAGGCGGGACACCAGGTAGCTGCTCATGGTTGTGTAGGCGCCAGCTTCGAAGTAAACGCGACGGTCGTACCAGATGTATCCGGTGACCCCGATGCTGTTGTTGGCGAACCCGCCGGCCAGCAGCGGCAAGCCCGCGGGTTGCGGCGAGACGCCCGAGAACACGTACGGAAATCCCCAGGCGAAGGTGGAGTTGTAGGGATCCTGCACGGTCGGATTGTTGCTGATCGCGATCCCGGTCCGCAGCTCGCTGCCCCTGACGTCGAAGGCCTTCGTGAACGGACGGACATCGATCTGGTCGAGGTGAAAGCTTTTGGCAATGCCGGAATAGGTCGCCTGGACGAACCCGCCGCTCCAATCCGAGATGCGGCCCGCGAGGAACAAGCTGCCCTGATCCATCGCGAAATTATTGTTCCGTCCGAAGCCTCGGGGCTGCGTGGTATCGGGGTAAGAGGTGGCGGTATTGTTGAACGAAGTCAACAACATCGCGGACAGCGGAATGCGCGCGGCGATGCCGTCCCC
>JAYWAX010000656.1:0-8417 GCA_043782125.1 Acetobacteraceae bacterium
GCATGGAACCACCCCGGTTCCGGGGGCCGCTTGGAACCACCCCGGTTCCGGGCGATAACGGGTGCGAGCCAGGCAACCCCGGACGGCCCCAACGATGAACGACGCAACCACCGCTTCGCGCCCGCTGCTGTTCACGCCGATGAAAATTCGCGGCGTCGTGCTGCCGCACCGCGACAGCCGCGCCTGACCCGAACCCTTCGTTCTTAATGCGACAAACCCTTCGTTCTCACCAAAAGGCACCACGAAATGGCCATCGATGTCGTCGAAATCCACCACCCCGCCATCCGCATCAAGGGCGACGGGGCCAATATGACCGCCAACGTCGATTTTTATGAGGGGATTCTGGGCCTCAGCACCGACCCCGGCCGTCCGACGATTCCCGGCGTCCCCGGATTCTGGATCAATGTCGGCGAAACCGGCCAGATTCATCTGATTGGCGGCGCCCAACCGTCCCCGCTGGCGAAAAGCCCGACGGAAGACCCGACCGAGCCGCATATCGCCCTCGCCGTCAAAGACATCGTCGCCGCCAAGGCAGACCTCGACGCGCGGAAAGTGCCCTATTGGTCCATGGTCGGCATCAATGGCCCCCAGGCCGAACAAATCTTCATCCGCGATCCGCAGAACAACATGATCGAGCTGCACCAGGTCGATCAGTGCCGCTGCCGGATCGCCAACCGCCGTTGACTCCAGCGCCCCGCCTGGCCTCGCGCCGCAACCCGTTTCGTCATCCCCGGCCCCGCCCCTGGGACCGGTCTGGGCACAATGGTATGCCCTTTGACCACCAATCCGCGTCGTGCGGGACGCGCGGCCAGTGCCCGTCATGCCGGCGCGCATCCGCCCGCGTCCGGCGATGACGGGGAAGCGCTGGCGCCGCGGGATTGCCGAACTCGCCACGATTCCGAAGGGATGGGGTCGCGGCCACCTGGCGTTGGCCCTGCTGGCAGCGCTGTCGTTCTCCATCCCCGCGCATGCCAAACCTTTCGCCTGTCCGCGCACCGGGGGGGAATTTGTCTTCGCCCTGGAAGCCAATTTCCAGACGCTCGACCAGATGGCCTCCCCCGCGCTGGCCACCCGCAACATCGCGATGAACATCCATGAAAGCCTGATCGCGCGCGACGAAAACAACCATCCGATCCTGGAACTGGCGGAACGGCTGATCGAGTCATCAGACCAGCTCAGCTATCGGTTCGTGCTGCGTCAGGCGGTGAAATTCCACAATGGCAAGACGATGAGCGCCGCCGATGTCGCCGCGTCCTTCGCGCGTTACGCGAAAATGGGCGACCGAGGCGGGATCATGTCCAACATCGCGGGATGGGACACACCCAGCGCGGACAGCTTCGTCATCCGTCTGAAAACGCCGCAACCGACTTTTATCGAAATGCTGTCCTGGTTCAGCGAACCCGTCGTCATTATCCCTCAGGAAAGCGGCGACGTACCGGCCGGCGCCTTGACTCATCCGATCGGCACCGGTCCGTTTCAAATCGTGGACGCCGTCCCGGGCGAGCACGTCCGGCTGAAACGCCATGATGCCTATAAGCCCAACGCGTCACGCGAAACCCGGACAGGTTTCGCCGGTTTCAAGCAGGCCTGTCTCGACAGCGTGGAATTCCGGATCGTCACCGACCCCGCCGTTCGCGCCGAAGGGCTGCGGGATGGCAGTTTCCACGGCGTCGAAGATCTGCCCGCCAAATTCCTGCCGGAGCTTTCGCGCGACCCGAACGTGGCGATCCTGCCGTTGCGAAACTGGTCGATCCAACTCGCGAGCCCCAATCTTTCGGCGCCTCCGACCGATAATCTGTTTTTCCGCCGTGCGGTGCAGGCGGTCTTGGACATGGACGAGATCATGGAGGCCGCGACCGACGGGCAATACAGCCTGAACGCGGGGTTTCAGTACCCCAGCCAGGCTGGCTACGCCGAAGCGGGGAAGCAGACATATAATATAAAGGACCCCGCACTGGCCGCGCAGCTTCTGGCCCAATCCGGATATGGCGGGGAACCGGTGATCCTGCTGACCAACAAAGATTACCCGCCGATGTACAACGCCGCGCTGGCGATGCAGCAGCAATTGCAGGCGGCGGGCATCAACGCGCAGATGAAAGTGGTGGACTGGCCGACCTCTGTCCGCATGGCGCGCGACGGCGCTGCCGCCTGGAATTTCTTTTTCACCGGTTGGGGCACCCAGCCCGCTTTGGGGCCGCTGGCGACGATGCGCTTTTTCGCCGGACCGAACCCGTCCTATCATCCAGCCGGCGGCGCCCAGGACCCGGAGATTCTGGCGGCATGGTCCGGCATGAACAACCTGCCCGACCCCGGGGAACGCCAGACCGCCTTCGCCCGGATGCAGGCGATCGTGCTGGAAAAGGTCTACGCCATTCCCTTCGGCGCCTTCACCAAATCCCAGGGCATCCGCGCCAACGTGAAAGGTTTCATCCCCTTTCGCATTCCGCGCATGTCCAACGTCTGGTTCGCCCGCTGACGGCATCCGGTATCGAACCCGTTTCCCAATTATCGGCCGAAAAACGCGCGGCCGGAAAAAACTGAAATTTTGTTGGAACACCCCCTTCAATTAACTGACGGTACGTTCATTTCCCGTCCACGACCGCCTGTGACGGGGTGAGATCGCGAACAAGACGTACGGGACCGAGGGGGACAAAATGCCGCAAACCTCAGCACTGATCGCTGAATCCCAGATGCTGGTGCGCCGCGCGCTGTCCGCGCTGGTGCGCGAGGCCCGCCCAGAATGGCATTGCGCGGATGTCGGCGACCTCGAAGAACTGCGCGATCGCATCGAAAACATGAGGCCTGGACTTGTTTTGCTCGATCTCCGGCTGTCCGGTCTGGATGGATTGCGCGGTCTGCGGCTCGCGTTTCCCCAGACGACGTTCGTTGTTTTGTCAGACCAGGACGATCGCGCGTCGATCCTCGCCTGCCTGGAAGCCGGCGCGCAGGGATATATTCTGAAATCCACCAATCCCGATCAATTCATCCGCGCGCTTGAAACCATTCTGACGGGGGGGTTGTACGCACCGGCGTCGTTGAGTTTCTCGCCAATCCATCCGCCAGTGCCCGCACAGCGCAGAGAATCCGCAGCAAGCCCGGTCCTGACCCACCTGACGGAACGCCAGCGCGATGTGTTCGGGCTGCTGGCCGAAGGGTGCGCGACGAAAACAATCGCCCGGCGCCTCGATCTCGCCGTCGGGACCGTGAAAGTCCACCTCGCCGCGATCTACCGGACACTCGGCGCGTCCAGCCGATTGGAAGCGCTGGCAAAAGCCCACCGCGCGGCAAGCGCGTGAGGCATACACCCTGACGCGCGCACCCCTGGGTGAGCGGGCGGAGGAAAGAAAGCACCGGGGCTCTGCCCCGGACCCCGCGAGGGCTTTGCCCTTCGAACCCACCAGGGACACGGTCCCTGGACCGCGATCGGTTGGGGGAGATGAAGAAGGGGGCCTACACGGACGTTGCAAATTCCTCGATGGCCCCCTTCTTCATCTCCCCCAATAAATGGCATCCAAGGCCCTGCCTTGGCGGGATCGAAGGGCAGCGCCCTCGCGGGGTTTGGGGCAGCGCCCCAAGGCTTTCTTCCTTCGCCCGCTCACCCAGGGATGCGCGCGCCAGGGCAGGTCAGACAGCGGCGGCCAGGGCTTCCAGGCTCTCGAACCGGACGTTGTAACCGACTCCCGGTGGTGGCGGTGCGGTTGCTCCCCAGCCGGTCGCGCCGTGCCGCCGGTCGATCCAGGCGGAGGCAATGCCCAGAGTATTGGCGGGCGCGTGGTCGTGGAACAGGCTCTGAGCTACATGCAGAATATCGGATTTCTGAAAACCATCGGCGGCGAGTTGTTCGATCAAATAGGCGAAATTCCGCGGGTCCGGTTTGTACGACCCAATGTCCTGCGCGGTATAAATCGCGTCGAACGCGATGCCCAGACGCGCGTTGGTTGCCCGGAAACTATCGCGATCCACGTTCGATAGAATGACCAGACGGTGGCGTTCTCCCAGAGTCCGCAGCGCCGTCACCGTATCGGGAAACGCCGGCCAATCGCCGATCGAGGCGCCGAAACGTTCGTCCTCCGCCGCGTTGTCCTCCGTCCCCCAGACCCGCGCGAGGCGGGCATGAACCACCGACAGCAAAGCTGCGTAGGGCATCGCCGGGGTTGCGGCCTGTTGCGCCACTTCCTCGCGCGCGAAGGCCGCCAGGATCGCTTCGCCATCCAGCATTTGGCCGGCGCGACGGACCAAGGGGCGCAGCGCGGTAAGGATGCCGCTCTCCCAATCGATCAGGGTACCGTAACAATCGAAGCTCAGCACTTTGAAATCGGCCAGGTTCATGGCGGTGGCCCCCAGTCGCCGAGAGACGCGGTCGCTCGCAGCCAGGTCCGCACGCCCGCGGCGTCGCCAAACACATCCTGAACCCGCAGTCCGGTTCCGCCCATGGCACGCGCCTCGCGCATGCCGTCTTCATCGGTGACGTCGTCGCCGATGAAGACGGGCCGCCGGCCGGCGAAGGGGGCGTGGCGCATCAGGTGGCGCACGGCATGGCCCTTGTCCGCGCCTTTTGGCCGCACTTCCCAAAGCATCAGCCCGCGCATCAACTCGAAATCCGGGGACTCTTCCACAAGTGCCGACAATGCGGCGTGAATGGTGGGCCCCGCATCCGGTGCGAGGCGGAAATGAATCCCAAAGCCGCGTGCCTTGCGTTCCAAAAACGCCCCCGGGAACGCGGCCGCGACCGAGGCCGCGCGTTGCAGCCATGCTTCGGGCGGCGATTTCAGATCGGGACGTTCTACGACAGCGGTGGGCGCTGCGCGAAACGCCCCGCCATGCTCCCCGGCCACCGCGTAAGGCGCATTCCCCAGAAGCGCGTCGATGGTCTCGATCGGGCGCCCGGTGACAATGGCCACGGCCCCATCCAGCAGCCCGCGCAAGCGCCGAAGATCGTCCGTCAGGCCCAGGGGCACGACAACGGCTTCGGGAACGGCGGCGATATCCAGAAGGGTCCCATCGAGGTCGAGCAACAGTGCGCTGCCCAGGAAGGGCGGCAGGGCGCATCGATTCACGGTGCGCAACCGACGACGCGCACGTCGTAAATCGGATGCGCCAGCATGGACATAAAGGGCGCCGATTTCACCATCCATCCGTTGAACGTTTGGGTTTCGACGCGCCGGTCCTTGATCGCGAGCAAGGCCGTGGCGTCGGCGGGACGGTCGGGCGTGCGCACGTAACAGCCGCGTACTGCGATTTCCAGTGTCCCGAATTTGCCGGTATCGCCCACTTTCACCACGATGGTTTCGCCGCGGGCATTGATCTTGTCCAGAACCTGAAGGGTCGCGGTGCCCATCTGCACCCATCCGCCGCGCTGCGCCTGGCCGCGTGGCTGTGCCGCATCCGCGGGCTTGCGGTTGCCTTGTGCGGGCGCTGGTCCCGGTTCGCGCAGCGGATTGGGCACCATGTCCTGGCGCGGGGCATCGGCTTCCTCGGCGGGCCCGGCAGCCGGGTTCGGTGGCGGCAACGGCGCGGCGGTGACCCCTTCCTCTGGCGCCGTGGGCGGCATGAAAAACTCTTCTTTCCCGGCGCCCGGATCGGCCGGTGCCGGGCCGGTTTGGGCCAGAGCGGCGCACGGCAAGGACGCGAGCAGCGCGCCCACGAACCATCTCATCGCTCTGGGCGCTTCGGCGATTGAAGATTCTGGATCATCCCCACCAGGATCCCGCGCATTGCCACCTCGTCCACGCCCATCAGGACCGCGTCCTCGAACGTGTCGCGCAGCATTTCCGCGAGTTCCGTGTGATTTTCCAGGAGCATTTTGAGTTTTTCGCGACAGGAGACCGGCGCGCCATCTTCGCCGGGCCAGACGGTGGGAAGCGGCGGGTTCATTTCTGGGTTTCCTGGCCCGGAGTCCTGGCGTCGGGAGCCTTGGCGTCGGGGGCTTTGCTTTTGTCGCCAAGGCTGGTCGCGCTGAAAATGAATTTGCCCAGAAGTTGTTCAAGGCTGATGGAGGACTGGGTGATGCCGATCATGCCGCCCGCGGCGAGTTCGACCGGATCGCCGCCCGGGGTCAGATTGAGGAACTTGCCGCCCAGAAGACTCTCGCTGGTCACCTCGGCGCTGGTGTCTTTCGGCAGGCGCAGATCGTCGCGAACGGTCAGCGTCACCAGTGCGAGATAGGTCTTGGGGTCGATCCGCGCGTCCACCACACTGCCGACCTTGACGCCGGCAATGCGCACATCGGCGCCCGGTATTAGTCCATCGATGCGGTCGAAGCGTGCCTGCAAACGGTATCCGGTGCCGGTGGAGCGCCCGGAATGCGTCACGGCGAAACCGAGAAAACCGGACGCGACAAGCAATACCGCGGCGCCTGTCAGAATCTCTGCGAGTCCACGGCCTGCCATGGGCGTTACGGGCTTCCCGGCGTCCAGGCTTCGTAATCGCCTGTGGCCCGCGACCGCGTACCGCCGGAATAATCGTGGCCGGGCGGACGATAGCTGGCGGGCGTGCCGGTGGGATTGGAAATGGGCGTCTTGCTCCAGGGCCGCCGGGCCGATTTCTCGATCGGGCGATCGGTCGTGTGGTGCAGCCAGGAATGCCATTCCGGCGGAACCGACGACGCCTCCACCGCGCCCTTATAGGCGATCCAGCGGCGCGCGCGCCCGTTCGGACGGATCGCCCGTTCCTGGTAATAGCTGTTGCCCGCGTCGTCGGTGCCGACGAGCTGGCCGCGCAGCAGGGTAAATATCCAGGTGCCGATGTTCATGAAGGGGTTATAGGCGAGGCGCCGGCGCCGGTCTACTCCGGGTTTATCCACAGGATTTTGTGGCTGTGACGGAGATTTAACACAACATGTGCTTCCATGGGCGTGCGTTCGGCCGTAGCGTCGCGACCATGAAATCGCATCGCATCTGGCACGGCCTGCGCACCCGGCGCATCGCCATCGGCGCCGACCCGGATTCTGCGCCGCGCGCAGTCACCCTGCCCGCGTCGTGGGAAGATAGCGCCGCCGCCGCAATCGCGGCCCTTGCCCCCGGCGAGCGCGCCACCAGCCTGGCCGAAGCCGCGCGGGTCTGGACGGAGGCGCTGCCCCCGGACCTGGAAACGCGGGCATTGACCTTGCTGCGGGCGCGCCGCGCGGCGCCGTCCGAAGCTGTTTGGCGCGGCCGCGCCGCCGGCGAGCCAGCCTATGTGCTGAACGCCGAAGCCTTCGCGGACGCAGAAGGTCTGTTCGACCTGGATGGGTTCCGCGCGGCGGTGGAAACGGGCGTAGAGGTCCTTGCCGCGCTGGCGCCCGCCGCACGGGATATCTCCATCTGCCTGGCCGGATTGTCCGGGCTGCTGGCACGCCTGGGTATCGAATACGACTCTGACGGTGCGCGCGATGTCGCGCGCTGCCTCGCGGCGGTCATCCGGGGCGAGGCCGACGCCGCCTCCGCCCGCACCGGCGCACCCGGCAGTCTGCGCGCGGTCTGGCCCATGCCACCCGCCGGATGTGCGGTTCCGGGACTGGCGGACGCCGCGAAGACCGCGCGAACGGACGCGGTGCCACACCACCTCATGACGACCGCGATCAGATCGGCGGGGGAGACCGAGGCGCTGCTGGGGATCGAAACCGGCGGGATCGCACCCTGTTTCGCCTGGGTTTCCGCCGAAGGCGACCTGACCCGCGCGGCCCACGCCTGGCTTGGCGCGAAGGGCCTGCGCGGCGAACGGGCGCTGGCGATCCAGCTTTCCGGCGGTTCTCCCTTCCCGGCCATCGGCGAAACCGCCCATGCCGCGATGCACGAGGCTGTCGCGGTCTACATGCACCGCATGCCGCCGAAACCGGTTCCGCGCGCCGCCGCCGCCGCCACGCCGGGACGCCGCGATCTTCCTGGACGCCGCCGCGGCTATACGCATCAGGCGTCTTTGTCGGGGCACAAAGTTTTGCTCCGCACCGGCGAATACGCCGACGGCGCGCTTGGCGAGATCGTCGTCGCCCTGAGCAAGGAAGGACCCGCCTTCAAAGGTCTCATGGAAGCCTTCGCAACCGCCGTTTCCCTGGGCTTGCAGCACGGCGTGCCGCTGGCGACCTTCGTGGAAGCCTTCACGCTCACCCGGTTCGGACCGGCGGGCGTGGTCGAGGGCGACCCGGCGGTGAAGCACGCGACGTCGTTCCTCGATTACGCGTTTCGGCATTTGGCCGCGAATTACCTGGACCGGCACGACATCCCCGAGGCCGGGATCGAGGCCGTGGATGCGGTGGGCGATATTGCGCCGCTGCTGCCGCTGGACCTGCCGGCGGACGCAACGGCGCGTCCGAAGCGGCGGAACCTGCGGGTGGTGGGGAAGTAATACCAACTGACGGAACCTTTGACCGTCACACCGGCGGACGTACCACGTCATGGTGCGCGGAGGCGCGCCATCCACGACTTTGTATCATCGCGAAA